>JBBYJM010000167.1:0-3120 GCA_043196275.1 Thermoplasmata archaeon | reverse complement strand
GGCCCGCCCTCCGCCCCGCCCGACCGGCCGACAACGCCTATTGGAGTCGTTTGATGAGGGCGGACCATGAGCCGGTTCGAGTGCGTCCCCAACTTCTCGGAGGGTCGGAACGAAGCCACCATCGAGAGGATCGTCCGGGCCGCCGGCTCGGTCGCCGGAGTGAGCGTCCTCGACGTCGAGCGCAACGCCGATCACCACCGTTCGGTGGTCACGCTGGTCGGGGAGGGCTCCGCTCTGGTCGAGGGTGTCCTGGCCGCCATGCGGGTCGCCACCGAGCTCATCGATCTCAACCACCATCGCGGCGAGCACCCGAGGATGGGCGCGACGGATGTGGTGCCCTTCATTCCGCTCGGATCGGCGCGGATGGAGGAGGCCGTCGAGTGGGCCCGGCGGCTGGGCGACCGCGTGGCCCGGGAGCTGGCCATCCCGGTCTACCTCTACGGTCTGGCCGCCCGGAGACCCGAGCGTGTCGATCTGGCCCGGGTGCGGGAGGGTCAGTTTGAGGGCCTGCGGGAGGCGATCGGCCGCGACCCCTCACGGGCCCCGGATTTCGGGGAGCCGCGGCTCCACCCGACCGCCGGAGCCGTCGCGGTCGGCGCCCGGCCGGTCTTGATTGCCTACAACGCCTACCTCACGTCATCGGATGTGAGCGTGGCCAAGAAGGTGGCGCACGCTGTCCGGGCCCGGGACGGAGGACTCGTAGAGGTCAAGGCGCTGGGCTTCGAGATCCGGGAACGGCAGCGCGCCCAGGTCTCGATGAACCTCACCGACTACCGGCGGACCCCGATCCACCGCGCCCTGGAGGCGGTCCGGCGCGAGGCCGCCCGGTACGGCGCGGGGATCGAGGAGTCGGAGATCGTCGGGCTGGTGCCGGAAGACGCCCTGCTGGATGCGGCCGAGTACTACCTGCAACTCAACCGATTCGACCGGGCCACCCTCCTCGAGCGGAAGGTGGCCGCGGTCGATTCGGCCCGGCCGGGTCGGGAACTGATCGCCGACTTCACGGCCCGGCTCGCCGCCCGGACCCCCACTCCCGGAGGCGGGAGCGCGGCGGCGATCGCGGGGGCGCTCGGCACTGCGCTCGGAGAGATGGTCTTCGCCTACACCCATCCCGCCGGTGCCGCCCCGCCCGACTGGACGGCGGCCACCGCGGAGCTCACCGGTCTACGGCAGCGGTTTCTCGAGTTGTCGGACGAGGACGGAGCGTCGTATGAGGCGGTGCGCGCTGCCCGGAAGGCCCTCAAAGAGCACCCCGACGACCCCGACCGCCGGGCCGGAGAGCAGGCCGCCCTCCGCCGGGCCACGCTCGTGCCTTTGGAGACGGCCCGTCGGGCGAACCGGGGGCTCCAGCTTCTGACCGAACGCGGCCCCGCCACCAAGCCGGCGCTGCGGAGCGACCTTGCCACCGCCCGGGCCCTCCTCGAGGCGGCCCGGTCCGGGGGAATCGCCAACGCCCGGGTGAACCGGGACGACCTCCGGGCGGCCGGGGTCGCGACCGAGGAGTATGATGCCGAGATCTCCGCCTTGGAGGGACGGCCCTGAGCAGTCCGCACTCTATGGAGGGGCGCCCGCTCGATCGACCGCTGATCTGGATCAACTGCGCGATCTCGGCCGATGGGCGGCTGGCGTACGCGGAGGGGCGACGCGCCCGGCTCTCGAGCCCTGAGGACCTCGAGCGGGTCCACCGGCTTCGGGCCCACAGCGACGCGATCCTCGTGGGGATCGGCACCGTTCTCCTGGACGATCCGGGGCTCGGAGTCGACTGGGCGCGGATCGGGGAAGCGGAACGCCCGGGCCCGGTCCGGCTGGTCGTCGACAGTCGGGGTCGGACCCCCGCCTCGGCTCGGGTGGTGGACGGCCGAGCCCCGACCCTTCTTTTGACCACCCGCAGCGGCGCTTCCCACGCTCCTCCAGGGATCCCCACCGTGGCCGCCGGGGAGCGGCGGGTCGACCTCGCCGAGGCGTTCCGGGCGCTGCGTGACCGGGGGATCGAACGGATCCTGGTCGAGGGGGGCGGGGAGATCATCGCGAGCCTCCTCGGAGAGGGACTCTTCGACCGTTGGACCGTCTACATGGCCCCGTGCGTGATCGGCGGTCGGAGCGCTCCGCCGGTCGTGGCCGGGGAGGACCGGGTCCCCGGGACCCCTTCCCTCCCCCTCCGCCTGCGTTCGGCCGAGCGGCTCTCCGACGGCCTACTCTTGACCTGGGAGCCGGCGGCCCCCCTCGGGGTCGGACGGCCGTTGTAGCCGCACCGCTTATCAACCGGCACGGCTCCCAAAGGCCGTAGGGCGGGATCCGATGAAGCTTGTCCACTTCCAGCTGGCCGACCAGTTCCATTTTGGGATGCTGACCGACTCGAACGAGTACATCGACTTGGACACCGCGTGCCGGGACTACCTGGGCGTCAACCCCGTGAAGGGGGCCGACCCGAGCCGGTTCAGGGACATGCGGGCGTTCTTTGCGGGTGGGGCCGATTCGGTCGAACTCACCCGGAAGATCATCGAATACATCGACCGCCGGAGGAAGATGGGGTGGACCCCCCGGGCCGCGACCGGTGCCCGCTACCTCTTCAAGCCGGAGGAGGGGGTCCAGTTGCTCGCTCCCGTGACCGCCGGAGCCAAGATCTACTGCCTGGCCTCCAACAGTCGGAGCCACGTCGCCGAGCAGAAGAAGGCCGCCCCCCGGCAGCCGTACGCCTTCACCCGGTTCTCCAACAGCCTCGTCGGCCCGAGCGAACCGCTCGTCGTCCATGGGGCCGGCCAGTTCCCGGACATTGAGGTCGAACTCGCGCTCGTCCTGGGCCGGAGAGGCAAGCATATCCCGGCGGCCCGCGCGATGGAGTATGTCGCCGGGTATACCATCGGGCTCGATATGGGGTACCGGGATCTCCAGTATCCCGCCGAGGGCCCGGTCGACTGGGTGATGGGCAAGGGGTTCGACGCCTCGATGGCCGTCGGCCCCTGGATCGTGCCCAAGGAGGAGGTGGGGGAGCCGTATCCGCTCGCGATGGAGCTCAAGGTCGGAGGGACGGTCCGGCAGACCGGTACCACCGACGACTATCTCTTCCGGATCCCCGACGTCCTGGCCCACCTGTCCCGGGGGATCACGTTCGAGCCCGGC
>JBBYJM010000166.1:0-3124 GCA_043196275.1 Thermoplasmata archaeon | reverse complement strand
TTCGGGCCCGTGGCCGAGCGCGCAAACAATTTCGGTGGCGCTCGGAAGTACGGATACGATCCTCATGGGCCGCGGAGAAATCCCGCGCACGGCTCCTTAGCTTTGCGGGGGGGGAAAGGATCCCCCAGTCCGGGCCTGGGCTGGTCGGTCAAGGGACGGCCCGGTCAGCTCGATCGGTCTCCTCCGCCCGGGGCGGTTCCGATGGGGGTGAGGTCAGCCGGAGGCGGATCCCCTCCGCCTCCGGCCGGCTCAAGCCTTCCCGAAAGGCTTGGGTCCGCTCAGCTTCGGCCTCGAGGCTTCGACCTCGACGGTCGAGGAGTTCGGCCCGCAGGTAGCGCAATCCGGGGGTCAAAGGGAGCCGGCTCGGTCGTGCGTCGAGGGCCTCCAGTGCCGCGGCCCAGTCTCTGTCGGCGACCAGCGCGGCGATCCAGTGCACTCGCAGGTCGTCCCGTTCGGGGTGGGTGCGGACCAGGTCGCGGTACTCCTCCCGTTCCCCGTCGGGATCCCCCGCGGCCCCCCGAGTCGCGGCCCGCCCAACCCGCGCGTCGAGATCTTCGGGCTCCAGTTCCAGACTCCGGGAAAAGGCCTCGCGAGCCTCCGTCACCCGGCCCAGGGCAAGCAGCGCCCAGCCCCGGCCGTTCAGGGCGGGCCGGTACTCTGGTTTCTCGGCCAGGATCCGGTCGTAGACCTGCAGGGCGAGCGACGGGACGCCCCAGGCGAGCCAGCGGTCGGCCCGAGCCTCTCCCGCCTCGGTGGCCCGGGCCGTGGGCAGGCTGACCTCCTCCGTCGGGGGGGCGTCGGGGAGCCACGGAGCCCACACCGGTTCGAGGTCGAACTGACCGACCAGCCATCGAAGCCGCTCCCCATCGACCAGGCGAGCTCCGAGCGCCTGAATCGATGGGCGGACTTCAGCGGGCAGCGGATCGGGGGTGAGGATGACCGGGGTGGCGCCCTCCCGCTGACCGTCCCGGATCCACTCAGCCCAGCGTTCCAGCGGGATCCCGGCCCCCGAGGGGAGGAAGATGAAGAGCAGGCCCTCCCCGGTCCGAACCAGGAGGGCCGGCCCGACCGGGCGGGCGGCCACCAACCGCTGGTCGAGCGCGTCCAGGAGCCGTCGGGCCGCGCCGACGAACCCCTCCTCGACCATCGCTCGCTCGAGAGTTCGGCAACTTAATACGATGGCCCAGGTACCTCCGAGGCCCATGAACCTCGCCGAACTCGGAACGTTGATTGCCCCCCTGGAACAAGGCCTCCATCAATCGTATCGCACCGAGCGGCGGGCGGCCCCGACGTCGTTGAGAACGTACCTGGATCACCTCGACGAGTTCACGCTCCGGGGCGGCAAGCGATTCCGGGCGCTCCTCGTGCTCGCCGGCTATCACCTCGTCAACGGCCGAACCCCGCGACCGGCCCTTCGCGCGGCGGAGGCGCTCGAACACTTCCAGAGCTGGATGCTCATCCACGACGATATCATTGATCACTCGGAACTCCGGCGCGGCGGACCCACCCTGCACCGGTTGCTCTCGAAGCGAGGGCTCGACGGGCTCGAGGTCGCCGATCCCGACGACCTCGGCCGTGGCCTCGGGATCACGCTGGGCGATCTGGAGGAGCCCTTCACCGTCCAGGCCCTGCTGGCCTCGTCGGGACCGGCGGCCCGACGGCTTCGGGTCCTTTCGGAGTATGTCCGGATGACCCGGCTCACCGCATACGGCCAGCTCATGGACATCCGCAATGGAGCCCGACCCATCGACCGCGTCTCGGAGTCCGACGTCCTGCTGGTTCATCGGCTCAAATCGGCCGTGTACTCCGTGAGTTCTCCCCTCGTTATCGGGGCCCTCCTCGCGGGGGGCCGGGATCCGCTCCTCGAAGAGCTCCGAGCGATCGGGGATGACCTGGGGGTTGCCTTCCAGCTGCGGGACGACATGCTCGGCACCGGATTTGGCCCCGAGAACCCGGGCAAGAGCGCCAACGACCTCATCGAAGGCAAGCGGACCCTGCTTGTCGTCCGGGCGTGGCACCGGGGATCCTCCGACGACCGGGCGACCCTCGCCCGGGTCCTGGGCCGCCCCGCCGCGACCCCTGCGGAAATCGCCGCGGCGAAGTCGGTGATCGAGTCGACGGGCAGCCGAGCCTACTCTGAGGTACGGATCGCCGCGCTCGAGGGCCGCGCGCTCCGGCGGCTCGACCGGAGCCGGAGGATCGCGCCGGCCCGCAAACCCTTGGTGCGCGAGATCGCGGACCGGCTGATTCGCCGGAACCGCTGAGCCGCGCCGACTACGCCTACGCCGTCGGAGAGTCGGAGGCCAGCCCGAGACCGGCCGACTGGAGCTCCTCGGTGATCTCCTTCTGCATCGTGGTGTAGCGCTCCTTCAGGTGGTTTTCCTGCCGCTCCACCGCCTTGAGGCGGATCTCGAGGGTCTCCTTTTCGTCGGTGAGGAGGCCCTGGACCTCCTTCTTGGTCTGGGCGCGGACGAGAAGCCCGCCGATCGGCCGATAGATCGGCGCCTCCTCCGGGACCGACTGAAGCTCCTCCAGGGTGTGGGTGAGCTCCCGGAGCTTGAGGTCCATCTGCAGCCGCTGCTGCTGGACGGCGCCGAGCTCCTGCTGGAGCCGCTGGAACTGCTTGATGTCGTTCTGAATCTTCGCCGGTATCGCCACGGACCGACGAGACCCGGTACGGAAGATAAGCGCTTCGGGAAGGGCGGGGACCGGGTTTGGCGGGCTCCGGTTCTCAGGGGCTCGGCGACGTCGGATGGGCGAGCGCCACACCGAGGGAGCGCTCGGCCAGCTGGATCCAGCCCAGGTAGGTGTTGAGGGCCGCCCGGACCGCCCCGGAGTCCTTGGCGGCGATCTCGAGCGTCAATCGGCCCGGCGTCGGGCTCCCAAGTTCGGTCCGGGTCCGCGGCACCTCCCGCGCCGCTTCAGGGGCCAGCGCCCGGGCCATCCAGTCGGCGTGCTCGGGCCGGGGGCAGCGGACCTGGATCGTCACCGTCCAGTCGGTCGTCGTCATGGGGCCAACCGCGGTCGGATCCGGGCGACCAGCCGATCGCACTTCTGCGCCGCGGCCTCGACATAGCGGGCTGGGTCGAGGAGATCGGAGACCTCGGAGGGGGTCAGCAGCCGG
>JBBYJM010000165.1:0-3154 GCA_043196275.1 Thermoplasmata archaeon | reverse complement strand
CTCGGGATTGTGGACACCGGAGGAGCTCGCCGGACGCCCCGAGTACAAGACCTACTAATTCTCGGAGAGCGGTCGCAGCCGCTACATGCCCCCGGGCACCCCCGGAATCTGGGGGGAAGTGACCGGGAACGAGCACGACGAATGGGGCCATGTCTCCGTCAACCCGGTCAACCGACGCAAGATGATGGCGAAGCGGATGGGCAAACTGGTCGCCGCCCGGTCGGAACTCCCGCCGTCGCGCCTCTACGGGTCCGAGAAGGCTCGCGTAGGGCTCATCGGCTTCGGCAGCACCGGTGGACCGGTCCGGGAGGCCCAGCAGCACCTGAGCGCCCAGGGAGTCCCGACCCGCTACCTTCAGCTCCGGACCCTCTGGCCATTGCCGGCCCATGAACTCGGCCCGTTCCTCGACTCCGTGGACGTCGCTTACGTCGTGGAACACAACTACACCGGCCAGCTCGCGGGCCTGATCCGGGAAGTTCTTCCGCAGTACCACACCAAGCTCCGCTCGCTGGTGAAGTATGACGGATTCACCTTCCGGGCGCCCGAGATCGTCCGACCGGTGACGGAGGGACGTTAGATGACGAAATCGTTCCAGCCGGTCCAGTCGACCTGGTGTCCGGGTTGTGGTGACTTCGGGGTGTTGGCCGCCCTCAAACGGGCGGCGGCCGCCCAGAAGGTGCCGCAGCATGAACTCACGGTGGTGGGAGGTATCGGATGCTCGGGGGGGATCCACAATTTCCTTGAACTCAACGGCATCCATGCCCTTCACGGACGGTTGCTGGCCCAGGCGGTCGGAGTGAAGTTGGCCAACCCCCAGCTGACCGTCGTGGCCGCCGGCGGGGACGGCGACGGGTACGCCATCGGCATGGGGCACTTCATTCACGCCTTCAAGAAGAACGTCTCCATCCTCTACGTCGTCATGAACAACGAGACCTACGGTCTCACCAAGGGGCAGGCCTCTCCCACGAGCGTGATCGGATTCGAGGGGAACGTGGAGCCGCCGTTCGATGCGATCCTGACGGCGCTGTCGATCCGGGCCGACAATTTCATCGCGCGGACCTTCTCGGGCGACCCGAAGACGATGACCAAGGTCCTGGAGGAGGCCCTCGCCTTCAACCGGGCGGGCCGGGGATTCGCCTTCGTCGAGGATCTCTCCCCGTGCGTCACCTACAACGACACGTTCAAGCTCTGGCGGGAGAAGATCCTGGACCTGTCGACTCTCCCCGGCTACGACCCCACCGATCGGGCGGCCGTCTTCCGTCTCTATACCGAGACTCTCGAGCAGGGACGGATTCCGGTGGGGGTCATGCACCGGCCGCCGGAGAGCTCCACCACTCCCAGCTCCCTCGAACTCAAGCTCCTGCCCGACCGGATCGGACCGGCCAAGGCCGGCATCGGACTGGAGGAGAACCTCCCGGCGTACCAGAAGCTCCTTCAGACCGTCGGCTAGGGCGGAGCTTCGCCCCCGGGGGTGGGAGCCATCTGGATCGCCCTGGACGACACCGACTCCCCCCGGGGGGGCTGCACCACCTATGCCCTGACGGAGGTGATCCGGATCGCCCGACAATCCGGCCACGACCTGATCGGACTGCCCCGACTGGTGCGCCTCAACCCGAACATTCCCTGGAAGACCCGGGGCAACGCCGCTCTGGCCGCCCGATTTGGCCGCGGCGTCGGCCCCCGGCAGTTGGTGGGCCGCATCGACGGTCGCCCGGTCTGGGCGTACGCCCGGGGGCGACGGCACTCTGAGGACGCCGACGCCCGGCTCCGTGCGGCCGCCTGGTCGCGGGTCGTCGCCCTCGCGCCCTCGGAAGAACCGGAGACCGACCCGGCGATGGTCGCGGCCGCGCGTCGCCCGCCCCCCGGGCTGTACTATCGGGCCGTGAGGACAGTCCTGGACCCGACGGAGGTCGAACCGGAGCTCACCCAAATCGGGGCCGAGGCCCGGACCCTCGGCAGCCGCCGGGGCCTGGTGGGCGCCACCGCCGCCCTCGCCTGGCCCGCCCGCCGAGTGACCTTCGAACTCATCACGTACCGGTTCCCCGACCGATGGGGTACTCCGCGGACGGTCGATGCGGACGAGGTCCGTAGGGTCGCTGCCCGCCATCCGGAGCTCTTCCTCTGCTACGATCGCCGAACCCGCCGGCTCCTGGTGGCGCCCCATACCGGCTGCCCGATCCTGTATGGGCTCCGCTCGACCGACCCGAGCGGGGCCCGCCGGGCCCTGACGGAACTGCGGCACACCGAGCCGTGGGAGCGCTGGATCCTCTTCGTGACCAACCAGGGCACCGGGGATCACCTCCGGGCCGGGAACTTCCTTAGCCTCGGGCCGTACGAGTCGGCCCGGGTGGAGGGTACCTTGGCCGCCGATCCCGTCGCCCAGCGCGGCGGGCACGTGGCCTTCCCGCTGACCGACGACGACGGCACGACCCGACGCTGCCTCGCCTTCGAACCGACCAAGACCCTTCCCCGGTTGGCCCAACGGCTCCGGCGCGGCGACCGGGTACGGATTTGGGGCAGCCGCGGAGCCTCGTCGGAGGTCCGCCTCGAGGGACTCCAACTCCTACGGCGCGCCTCCCGATCGGCCGGTGAGCGGCCGCCCGCCTGCCCGACCTGCCGTCGGCAGATGCACTCTCTCGGCCGGGGTCGGGGGTTCCGATGCGACCGCTGCCGGGGTCGTCGCCCTCCCGAAGCCGCCGTGCGTTTCGGAGCCCCTCCCCCCTTCCCCCAGGGGCCGGTCTACCCGACCCCTTCGGCCCGGCGTCACCTCGCGCCGCGGGGACCGGAGCCCTGAGGACGGAGGTCCTCGATAGGGGAGCGGGCGTCAGGGTAACCGGGGGGAAAACCGCTTAAAGTCGGGAGCGGCTGGAACTCACAGTTATGGGGTACCCCCGGGCGAAGGGCCTCCTGCTCGGCGCGATGATCCTCGCGCTGTTCGTCGTCATTGGATCGATTGTCGGAGAGTTCCTTTTCGGGAGCTGGATCGCCGGCCTGGCGATCGCGCTCGGCATCTCCCTGGTCTTGAATCTCGCGACCTACTTCGCGTGCGATCGGATCATCCTCTGGTCCAGCCATGCCCAGTTGGTGACGCCTGAAGAGGCCCCCCGGTTGGGCCGGGCCGTGGCGGCGCTCGCTCCCCGGTTCGGGCTCGTCG
>JBBYJM010000164.1:0-3154 GCA_043196275.1 Thermoplasmata archaeon | reverse complement strand
CCAGCCGTGGAGGAGCCCCACCGAGACGGGGCCCGAACCGGCGATCGCGGCCACGGGAAGTACCTCTTCCCCCCGGGCCGGAGCCGAGACGGCCACATCGAGTGACGCCCGGATCTCCGGGAGCTCCTTGGGCCCCCCCCACAGACGGTGCAGCAGAGGAAGTTCCTCGATCGTCAAGGGACGCACCGGATGCCTCGGGGTCATCTCCCGTGGCGACCCCGGGCCTCGGACCAGCAACTGCAGGGGGGCCTCCCGTTCCTCGAAGCCCAGCCGCTCCAGGCTGTCGATGATTCCGGGCGGGGCCAATGGATCCATTCGGACGATCGGTCGGAGCGCCCGCTGAAAGTAGTGGTCGAGTGCCCGTTCGAGGAACGCGGTCCTCCGGGCGGGGGCGAGCGGCCCGATGTCGATGAAGTTGAAACGGCTACCCGCCAACCGCTCGTGGGTCACCAGCCACCCTCCCGAAAGCTGGAGCGCATAGCCTCCCAGCGCACAGATCAGCGCGCGCTCCTCCTCGGCCCATCGCATCGGGTCCGGAGCGTCCGCAGTGCGGGAGGTGGGGATGGGAGTCATACGGCCCCGATAGCCCCGCGGGCTATTTCTCGGGCCGGTCGTGCTCCGGCGTGGTCCCGTGCCGTACGATGGCCACTCAGGTCCGCAACAGGGTAAATACGGGGTCCGGCTCGGGAGCCTCCGGGGCGGGATCGCCCTCAGTAGGAGACGATGAGCATCCAGTCTATCACCCCACCGGGCCCCATTGCCGTGATTGGCGCCGGCAACATGGGCAGCGGAATCGCCCAGGCCTTTGCCCAGGCCGGCTTTTCGGTCCGGGTCCGCGATGTGGACGAGCGGGTGTTGAGTCGTGGGCGCGCCCAGATCGAGCGGATGCTCGCCGGTGCGGTCGAGCGGAAGAAGATGACCGCCGCCCGCAAGGAGGAGGTCCTCTCCCGCATCTCGTTCACGACCGACCTCAAGGAGGCCGCGACCGGCACCGTCCTGGTCGTGGAAGCGGTCTTTGAAGACCTGGAAGTCAAGACCGCGCTGTTCCGGGAGCTGGCCGGGCTGGTAGGCCCGGCCACGCTGGTCGCGACCAACACCTCCTCCCTGAGCGTGGGCCGCTTGGCCGAAGGGTTCCCGGACCCGGGGCGATTCGCCGGTCTTCACTTCTTCTTCCCGGCGCCCATCAACAAGTTGTTGGAGGTCGTCGGCGGCCCC
This sequence comes from Thermoplasmata archaeon, assembly GCA_043196275.1. Lineage (GTDB taxonomy): Archaea > Thermoplasmatota > Thermoplasmata > Lutacidiplasmatales > UBA184 > Lutacidiplasma. Next base: position 1,939 of record JBBYJM010000164.1, on the reverse strand, counting down.
GCCACCCGCCCGGAGGTCCTGGTTGAACTGGACCGCCTGGGTTACCGGCTCCGGAAGATCCCGATCCGGACCACCGATAGCGCGGGATTCTGCGTGAACCGCTTCTTCGTTCCCTACCTCAACGAGGCCTGCCGACTGGTCGAGGAGAACGTCGCGACGATGGCGACCGTCGAAGCCGTGGGCCGTGAACTCTTCCAGGCCACTCTGGGCCCATTCGAACTCATGAACGTGACGGGGATCCCGATCGCGTTCCACGCCCAGAGCTCGCTCGCCCGGGCCTTTGGTCCGGCCTACGCGCCCTCCCGCCTGCTGGAGGAGAAGTTCCGGAGCGGCGGATCTTGGGCGTGGAAGGAGACGACCGTGGACCCGGCCGCCAAGCCCCGGGTCCGGGACCGTTTCATCGGTCTGACGGTCGGCATCGCCACGCGCCTTGTCGAAGAGGGGGTGGCGACCCCGGAGGCGACCGACCGGGGCGCCGTGGTCGGGTTGCGCCGGGGAGTGGGGCCGTTCGCACTCCTCTCGGATGTCGGGGTGGCGGAGGCCCTCCGGTTGGTCGAGGCGTATGCCCGGCCCTGGGGCGATCAGTTCCCCATCGCCGCCGAACTGAGGAGCCGGGCCGCCCGCGGCGATCCGCGCTGGGAGCTCAGGCGGGTGCGTGTCGAGCGGCAGGGTGCCGTCGTTTGGGTGCTCCTCGACCGGCCCGAAGTGCTCAACTCGCTGAACACCGAACTCCTCACTCAGGTCGAAGCGACCTTCCAATCGCTGGCCCAGGAACCCGGGATCCGCTGTGTGGTCCTCGCCGGCAGCGGTCCGGTCTTCGCCGCCGGGGCCGATATCGCCGAGATGGATGCCAAGAGCCACGCGGACGGGATCGCCTTCGGCTTCGTCGGTCAGCGCGTGGCCCGGTGGATCGAGGAGTTCCCGGCCCCGGTGATCGCTCTTGTCGAGGGGTACGCCCTGGGCGGCGGTCTTGAACTCGCGCTGGCGGCCGATTTCATCGTCGCGGCCGACGACGCCCAGCTGGGGCTGCCCGAGGTGACGGTCGGCATCCACCCCGGTATGGGCGGTGCCAGCCGGCTCACCCGGCTCATCGGACGGGGTCGGACCAAGCTCCTCACCTACACCGGGGTGCCCGTCCGGGCCCCCGAGGCCGAGCGGATGGGATTCGTGGCCCGGGTGGTTCCCTCGGCCTCGGCCCGGTCGGAGACCCAAGCGCTCGCCGAACTCATCGCCCAGCGGGCTCCGCTCGGAGTTCGGTGGATCAAGCAGGTGATCGACCGCGGGATGGAGAGCCCGTTGGCAACCGCCCTCTATCTCGAGGGCACCAGCGCCGGTCAAACCTTTGCGACGGCCGACCGGCTCGAAGGGATGCGGGCCTTCCTGGAGCGCCGGGCTCCTCAGTTCAAGGGAGAGTAAGGGCGGGGGTGCGCCCGCTATCCGATGAGGGCCCGGTACTGATCGGCCGAGAGAAGGTCGGGGGCGGGACTGCCCTCGATGCGCACGAGCCATCCGCGTCCGTACGGGTCCTGGTTGACCCATTCGGGGTGACTCTTGAGTTCGAGGTTGACCTCCCGGATCGTCCCCGTCGCCGGAGCATAGACGTCGGCCACGGTCTTGACCGACTCCAGGACCAGCATCGAAGTGCCGGCCTCCACGCGCCGTCCGGGCGCCGGAAGGTCGACGAACACGATGTCGGTGAGCTCGGCCTGGGCGTGGTCACTGATGCCGACGGTCACCACCGACCCTTCGGTGCGCACCCACTCATGGGTCTTCGCGTACCGGAGGTCGGCGGGCAGGTTCACGGGGGTCATGTACCCCCCTGCCAACTCGCGGCATAAGCCGTTTGCTCCGCGGTGGGGGTATCGATCGCGGCCCCGAAGTTGGGCAACGAGCCCCGGGCCACCGCCTGGTCGATCTCCCGGGGGACCGGGTAGACCTT
>JBBYJM010000163.1:0-3155 GCA_043196275.1 Thermoplasmata archaeon | reverse complement strand
CCGTGTTCGCCACCGTCGATCCCGCGCTCCGGCACAAGGGCATCACCGCCTTCGTTGTCCCCCGAGAGTCGGCCGGGCTTGTCCCGGGTCGCGAGGAGGAGAAGATGGGGCACCGGGCCAGTGCGACCAGCACGGTCCGCTTCGAGGAGGTCCGGGTCCCGGCGACGCAGCGGCTGGGGGCCGAAGGCGAAGGATTCGCGCTCGCGATGCGGACTCTCGACCAGACCCGAACCCCGATCGGGGCGATGGCGACAGGGATCTCTCAGGCCGCGCTCGACCTCGCCGCCCGCTACGCCCTCCAGCGTACGACCTTCGGAAAGCCGATCGCCGAACACCAGGCGATTCAGGCCAAGCTGGCCAACATGGCCCAGCAGCTGACCGCCTCCCGGCTCCTCACATGGCTCGCCGCCTGGACCATCGACCGGGGGGCCCGAGGCACATTGGAATCGTCCATTGCCAAGTGCTTCTCGTCGGACGCGGCCCTGCGGGTCGCGGACGAGGCGATCCAGACCTTCGGCGGTTACGGGTACATGAAAGAGTACCCGGTCGAGAAGCTGCTGCGCGACGCGAAGCTCACCCAGATCTACGAGGGCGCCAACGAGATCCAGCGGATCGTGACGGCCCGAGAACTCCTCAAGCGGTACGCCTAGGAGACGATCGATGGAGATCGTGGTCTGCGTGAAGCCGGTCCCGGACCCCGAGACCCGGCTCAAGCCCAGCCCTGACCAGCGGACTCTCGACGCGGAAGGGGTCAAGTTCGTCCTCGCCGGGTACGACGAATCGGCCGTCGAGCAGGCGCTGCTCCTTCGGGATCAGGTGACGGGGACCACGGTCCGCGCGGTGGCCTACGGACCGGCCCCGCGAACCCCGGAGATCCTCCGAAGCTGCCTGGCGCTCGGATGCGATGCGGTGACCCATATCGAGGCCCCCGGGCCGGTCGACGACCCCATGGCTGTCGCGGCGGCGCTGGGGCACCTCCTGGCTCCAAGGCCGGCCGAACTGATTTTGCTCGGGAAGCAGGCCCTGGACGATGAGGAGGGTCTTATCGCGCCGGCGCTCGGCGCGCTCCTCCAGCGGCCTTCGTTCTCCTCGGTCATCGACCTCCGCTGGAGCCCCGAACGCTCTCGGTTCACGTTCCAACGGTCCACCGACACGGCGATCGAGCGATGGGAGGCCCCGCCGCCCTTGGTCGTCGGATTGCAACAGGCCTGGAACGACCCGCGCACCGCGAAGCTTCCGAACATCCTCAAAGCCCGCCGGCAGCCGATCGAGACCGTCCCGGCGAGCGCGATCACCGCCGCCGTGGAGGGCCGCACCGGCCGCAGCCTCCCACTCCGGTTTGACCTCCCGGCGCCGCGGGCCGGCGCCCGGATGATCGACTATACGACGCCCGACGAGGCGGCCGAACGGCTGGTCCGTATCCTTCGGGAGGAGGCGAAGGTCTTTCCGTGACGCCGGCGATCCTCGTGATCGGAGAACTGCGCGACGGGCAGCCGTCCGACGCCTCCCGGGAGGCGGCCGGAGTCGCGTTCCAGCTCGCGGCCGGCGCGCCGGTCACGGGCCTGCTCATCGGGAGCCCGGCCGAACCGGCGACGGCCGCCTGGGGTCGGGACGGCATTGCGGAGGTTTGCTATCTCACCGCCCCCACGGCCGCCGCCCTTCCAGCGGCGGCCCTGATCCCCGGCCTGCTCTCCCTCCTTTCCGAACGGCCCGCCGACCTGGTGCTCCTCCCGTCCACCACCTTCGGTCGGGAGCTGGCGGGCGCCCTGGCGGCGCGCTGGGACGCCGGCGCCGCGACCGGGGTGACCGCGATCACCCGCGGGACGGGCGGATGGGAGGTCCGGCGGCCGGTCTTCGGTGGACGGGCCACCGAGACCCGCCTCCTCTCCGGCCCTCGGGCGGTCGTCGCTCTACGCCCCCGGGCGTTCCCGACACCGCCGGCCCGGGAGCTGACTCCGGTCTCCACTCAACGGCCCCTTTCGGAGGCCGATCCCATGGGCACGACGCGGGTCGGTACGGAACCGATGGCCACCGGCCAAGGGCCCTCGCTCGGCGACGCCCCCATCGTGGTGGCGGGAGGGCGGGGAGTCCGGTCGGCCGACCAGTTTCATCTCATTGAGGAGCTCGCGGCCGCCCTCGACGCCGCCGTCGGGGCCTCCCGGGCCGTCACCGACGCCGGCTGGCGCCCGACCAGCCTTCAGGTCGGCCAGACCGGGCGGACCGTCACCCCCCAGCTGTATATCGCGGTCGGGATCTCGGGAGCGATCCAGCATATCGTCGGAATGATCGGATCCCGGGTCATCGTGGCCATCAATTCCGACGCCTCCGCTCCGATCTTCAAGGTCGCCGACTACGGGATCGCAGGGGACCTCTTCCAGATCGTCCCGGCGCTGATCCGCGAGATTCGCCGCGTCCGGGGCCGCTGAGCCGCCCCACCTGGGGCGATCCCGGTCAGAGCTTCTTGGCCGGAGGGAGTTCGGGGCGGCCCGAATCGACCGGCGCAGTGGGCGTCGGGGCGGCCGAGGGCTGAGTCGGAGGAGTGACCGGCGCGCCGGCGAGAAGGCGCGCCCGCGAGTCCTCGATCACCTTCTGGAACCGGAACGGATGGGGAATCCCCTGCCAGTCCTGGTTGCCGAGCGAGGCGCCCGACTCCGAGCTGACCCGCATCGTCCCGTATCGGAGGATCCGCTGGCCCAGCGACTGGTGCACGTCCACCCCCCGCAGCTGGAGGATCGGCATCTCCTCAAAGTTCCGGGAGAAGATTCCGTGCTGGATCACGACCCGCGTGGTCGTCACGGCATAGACGGTGGAGATCCACCGGAGGTACCGGTAGAGGAGCCAGAGGAGGCTCCCGAGCAGGAGGATCAGGATCGGGACAAGAAGGTAGGTGCCCGGTCCGACACCGAAGAGGACCGGCCCCCGGGCGAAGAAGGGGGTGAGGTACGGCAGCGCCGGCCAGCCTGGGCGAACCGCCGCGGCGGCATACGCCAGGATCCCGAAGATGACCGACGCCGCGAACGGCTTCGGCAGGTAGAAGAGCGCCGTCCCCCGGGTCTCGGCGAGGAGCCGTTCCTCCTGGGCGAGGTATCGGGCCTTGAAGTGGCGGGGCACGATCGGCGTGAGGGAGATCATCCCGACGCCTAGCGGGTCCGCCT
>JBBYJM010000162.1:0-3173 GCA_043196275.1 Thermoplasmata archaeon | reverse complement strand
TGCCCGGCCTCGTGCAGAGCATGGGCCTCAACAACCGGACCGAGCCGCTCGACGTCTACGGTCCGGCCGATGCCACCGAGATGGTCGGCCGGGCCTTGGCCCTCGGCTACTACACCCCGCGGTTTCCGGTCACGGTCCACGCGCTGGCGCCCGACGTGACGGTCGAGCTCGACGGCTACCGGGTCCGGACCGCCCGCGCCGACCACCCGGTACCGGCGCTCGCCTACCGGATCGAAGAGGAGGGCAAGCGGGGTCGGTTCGACGGGGACCGGGCCCGGGCGCTGGGGATCCGGGGGGCCGACTTCGCCCGGTTGGAGCGGGGGGAGTCGGTGCGGGTCGGCACCGGGGTCGTCCACCCGTCGGATCTCCTCGGCCCGCCGAGGCCGGGGCGGTCGATCGTCTATTCGGGGGATTCGGCCCCCTCGGACGAGATCCGGCGGCTGGCCCACCGGGCCACGGCGCTCATCCACGAGGCGACCGTCGCGGCCGATCTGGAGGCGGAGGCGAACCGCTGGGGCCATTCGAGCGCCCGGCAGGCGGCGAACCTGGCCGCGGCCGCCGAGGTCAACGGCCTCTTCCTGACCCACTTCTCCTCGCGCTACAAGGAGGTCGACCCGCTGGAGGCGGAGGCCCGGGCGGTCTTCCCGGCCTCCACGGCGGCCCGGGAACTGATCTCCCACCTCCTGAAGCAGCCATGATCCGGCCCGACTACCTGCTCACCGGGGCCTCGGAGATCGCGACGCTCGCCCGGGGACCGGTCCCGCGAGTCGGTCCGGCCGCCTCCGAGCTCGGCCTCGTCCGATCTGGGGCGATCGCCCTCCAGGGGGGAAGGATCGTTGCGCTCGGGAGCGACCGGGCGGTCGCCGCCCGGATCCGACGCCCGCCGGCCGACCGGGTGATCGACCTGGCCGGATCGGTCGTCGTGCCGGCGTTCATCGACGCCCACACCCACGCCCTGTTCGCGGGGAGCCGGGAAGCGGAGTTGCCGGCGAAGATCCACGGGGCGACCTACCTCGAGATCGCGCGCTCGGGCGGGGGGATCTACCGGACCGTACGGGCGACACGACGCGCCGGGGCCGGAGCGCTGATCGCCGAGAGCTCCGCACGGCTCCGGGGGGCCGCCCGGGGCGGCACCCGGACCCTCGAGGTGAAGACCGGCTACGCCCTCGGTCACGCCGGTGAGATCCGCCTGCTCCGGCTGCTCCCCCGGATCGCCCGCCGGACCGGGATGCGGATCGTGCCCACCTACCTGGGGGCCCACGCCGTCCCGCCGGAAGCGAAGGGGCGCCGCCGCGACTACGTCACCGAGATCGTCCGGCGCACGATCCCCTGGATCGGCCGTCACCGGCTCGCCCGGTTCGTCGATGTCTTCTGCGAGCCGGGGTTCTTTACCGTCCCCGAGGCGGAGCGGATCCTGCGGTCGGCCCGATCGGCCGGCCTCGGGATCAAGATCCATGCCGACGAGTTCGTGGCGTCGGGCGGCGCCGCCCTGGCCGCCCGCCTGGGGGCCTGCTCGGCGGAGCACCTGCTGAGGAGCCCGGCGGCCGATCGTCGGGCGCTCGCCCGGGCCGGGGTGACCGCCGTCCTGCTCCCGGCGACCCCCTGGGCCGCGTTGTCCCCGGCCCGCTCTCCCGGCCGGGAGATGGTCGACGCGGGGGTGCCGGTCGCCCTCGGCACCGACCTCTCACCGAACTCCTGGGTCGAGCGGATGCCGACCGTCCTCGCCCATGCCGTCTACTCGGCCCGGCTCACCCCCGCCGAAGCGTTGACGGCGGCGACCGTCAATGCCGCCCATGCGCTCGACCTTCCGGTGGGGGAGGGGATGCTCCAGGAGGGCGGGCCGGCCGATTTCTCGGTCTTCCCGTTCCGTTCGGTCGGGGAGCTCGGGTACCGGATCGATCCATTGCCCACCGGGATTTTCCGTCAGGGCCGGCCCGTATTTCTCTCGGAACTCCGAGCGCACCTCTAAATAGGAGGGGTTCTCTCTCGCCGGTGAGGTCGCCAAATGGCGGAGCGCGTAGGCAAGGAGTTGATTAAGCGAGAGAAGGGATACCTGTACTACCTCGGCAAGGACGGGTACCTCTGGAAGACGCCGACCAAGCTGAACAAGTCCGGGAAGAAGGCCCGGGTGGGTACCGAGAAGATCACCCGCCAGGACGGCTACATGTACTTCCTGGACAAGAAGGGCTTCATCTCCCGGGCGAAGATGAAGAACGCCTGAAGGCGCACCTTTTCCGGAGGGCCCCCCGAGGGGCCCTCCCCCCACCATTATTTTTGGACGGACGCACCGAGGCTCCCGAAGATGGTCTGCCGCTACGACTCCGACGACCCGCGCAAGTGCGACCGGTGCGGATCCTTCCTCTGGGTCGCCGAGGAAGGCTGGTTCTGCGGGGAGTGCGGGGTCACGATGCCCTGCACGATGCGGCTCCTCCCGCCCCCCCTCCCCGCTCCGGGCCGAACTGCGCGTCCCTGACCCGCCCGACGCGAGGATGCGACTCCCCGCGGGCGGGGCTACTTTATACACCATCGCGTTCCGGAGGCGTGGAGGGTTCGCGACGGGTGCCTCGCGCGATTCCGACCTCGGCCTCTTCCGCTCCTGACGGGCCTGCAACACTCCGCCCCCGGTACTGTTGCAGCCCCTCGGCCACGGAGCTATAGGCGGGGAAGGGAGTCGTTGCCTACCGAGGTCGCACCGGTGCCCCGACCGATCCTCCGGAGAGCCTCATGGCTGTAGCAAAGAAACGCGCGTCCTCGCCCCTGCCGGAACCCCACGCCGACCGCGGAAGCCCGAGACTGGGGCGGGAACCGATCCCCGTCCCCCGGCTCGTGCCCCGGGGAAAGACCGCCTTCGACACCGTCGAGTGGCGGCACCACGACGCGGTGATCAAGAACGCCGAGGGCGCCACGATCTTCGAGCTCAAGGGGATCCGGGCCCCCGCGAGCTGGTCGGAGACCTCGATCAACATCGCGGCGTCGAAGTACTTCCGCATCATCGACGGCCGGCGGGAGAATTCGATCGACGGGATGATCCGCCGGGTCTGCCACTGGATCGCCCAGAAGGGGGTCGAACTCGGGTACTTCGACACCCCCGAGGAGGCGACCACCCTCGAGGAGAGCCTCTCCTACCTCATGGTCCACCAGATGGCGGCGTTCAACAGCCCCGTCTGGTTCAA
>JBBYJM010000161.1:0-3177 GCA_043196275.1 Thermoplasmata archaeon | reverse complement strand
GGCCCACTCTTCAAGGGCGGTTTCGACCGGGACCCCCCAGCGGATCTGCCGGGCGACCCGCCGGACCTCGTCGGTGAGCGCCCCGTACTCCCGCTCCCCGGCGGCGACGAGCGCCGGGGCGAGCCCGAGGCCGGCCCGGCCGGAGTCGGTAAGATCCCTCAAAAGGTCGGGGAGCCGGTGGTCCATCGCCTCGACCCGCCGGTGCTCCCGGGCCACCGCGAATCCGTACGGGCCGAGAAGGAGCAGCAGGGCGGCGACGAGGAGGTCGAACGCCTCGGCGGTGGGCAGCCCGAAGACGGACCGGCCCGCCAGGAGGAGGACGGCGAGCGCCGTCAACGCCGCCGCCCCGACGCCCCCCAAAGCCAGGACCGCCTCGGCGCCGGTGGGACGGGGAAGCCCCCACCCCGGTCGGAGGCCCAGCTTCGGGGACGGGGCGAACGCCCGCGTCATGAGCTCCCCTCCGACGGCATCGAGGCGACGCCGACGATGAAGCCTGTCTGGGCGAGGGGAACGAGGAGCGCGACCAGGAGCCAAACGGCGATCAGCAGGGTGGAGCCTCCGCCCAGGAGGGAGAAGACGGTCAGGAGGATCAGCAGGAAGAGCGGAAAGGCCACGACGATCACCACGTAGAACTCGGCGAGGAGCGCGAGCGACTCGACCGACCGGGCGAGCCGGGCGGGGCTCTCCCGCTCGTACCGCTGGGCCTGGTCGACGAGGTACGATTTGAGCCGACCTCCGGTCTCCGCCGTCGTCACGATCCCTTCGAGGAACTCCTGGAGCCTCGGCGAGGGGCTGCGCCGGGCCGCCGCCCGGAGGGCGGAGAGGATGTCCTCCCCCAACAGATCGGTGTCCCGGACGAGCCGGCCGGCCTCCCGGGCCACCTCCCCGTAGATCGCCGGCTCCGCCGCGAGACCGCGGAGGATCTCGTCGACCGGGACCTCGGCGCTCCCGAGCGCGGCGGCGTAGGCGAGCGCCGGCCGAAGATCGGCCTCGATCCGCCGTCGCCGCTCCTGCGCGGCGAGCCGCGGAGCCAGATGGAAGTAGGCCAGCGCCCCCCCGGGCACCCCGACGGCCCACGCGACAGCCAGGAGAAGTGCCCCGGCGACTCCGAGCTCCGACCGGCCGAGGAGCCCGATCGCGATCCCGACGGCGGCCCCCGCTATGACCGCCAGCAGGACGGTCGCCTGCCGGACGGCCGACCGCTCCTCCGGGGTCTGGAGGATGCCTGCCGCGGCCAACTGGGCAGCCGCTTCGGGGTCGACCGGCCGATCTTCGGCCCAGCGTCGGAACCGGGCCCAAGCCCACCGCTCGAAGGTGTTCGCCCGCTCGGGGGGGGTCATGGAGCCCCCGGTGGGGAAGCGCCGGAGTCGGACGCCCTGGAACCACCCGGCGACCTCCGGTCGGGCATCGGAAAGCCACCCCCGGGGATGGACTCGCCTTCGCTCCACTTCTGGAGCCGGATCGCGCGTCGGTCCAGTTCCGCGAGGGCCTGGGAGCCGGAGAGGCCCCGTTGGGCGGCAAACCGCTCGAGGACGAGGGAGGGCGGATGGAAGTCGATCCGATCGGTGGCCGGGTCCCAGGCGAAGACCCGGCGGCTCAACAGCTCCCCGCTCTCGGGGTCGATCCCGTCGAGCTCGGCGACCTCCCGGATGCGGCGGACGACCCCGCCGGGGCGCTGGACCGCGACCTGGACCGTGACCACCGAGAGCGCCGCGAGGAGCGCCCTCGGGACCCCGATCGGCGGCTGCTCGAGCCGGTGGACCAGACTGGCCCAGCTGTCGGCGTGGGCGGTCGTGTAGGTCGGGTGACCGGTCGCCGCGGCCTGGAAGAGCGCGTAGGACTCCCGGCCGCGGATCTCCCCGACCACGATCCGGTCCGGCCGCTCCCGGAGCGCGAACCGGACCACATCGTGGAGGTCGACCTCGCCGGAACGCCGGCCGTCCGGTCGGTCGTCGCCGTACCCGGGCCGGGTGACCAGCGGGAGCCACCGTTCCTGCGGGAGCCGAAGCTCCCGGGCATCCTCGATCGAGACGATCCGATCGGTGGCCGGAAAGAAGTGGCCAACGGCGTTCAGCGTCGAGGTCTTCCCGGCGCCGGTCCCCCCCGCGACCAGGAGCGGTTCTCCCGCGTCGGCGGCGAGCCAAAGGTAGGCGGCGAGCTCGGGGCTCGCGGTCCCCTGGCGGATCAGGTCCCTGGGCGAGAAGGGCTGGGGGGCGGCCCGCCGGAGCGACAGGGTCGGGCCCCGCGAACTCACCTCCCGTCGAAAGGTGAGGTGGATCCGGTGCCCCTCGGGGGTCGTCCCGTCGAGCATCGGGGTGCGGACCGCGAGGGCCCGCCCGCACCGCTGGGCCAACTTGAGCAGGAGCCGGTTGAGCGACGCCTCATCGTCGATCTTGAGGTTGGTGGGCAGCGACTCGAAGTGCCGGTGGAAGACGTAGATGGGGACGCCCGGACCGTCCACGAAGATGTCCTCGATCTCGGGGTCGGCGAGCAGGGGATCGATCGGCCCAAAGCCGGCGGCGTCCCGCTGGAGGTAGTAGAGGAGCCGATCGCGCCGCGCAGCGTCGAGGTCGGGTTCGCGCCGTTGCAGATAGCCGATCGCGGCGCGGCGCAGGCGGTCCGGCCGCTCGTCGAAGGGGATCGCGCCCTCGGCGGCCGGCAGGACCAGGGGGAGGGCCGAGCGGATCCGCTCGAGCAGCCGGCGATCCTCCGGGGGGAGCGGGGGTTCCTGGACCTCGTAGAGGCCGGGCGACCCCCGGGCCGGAGGGTGGAGCCGCAGCCGTACCAACGCCCCGAGGTTCCGTTCCTCGATCGACATTGGGTAGGCCGTGTCGGAGGGCGCCGGAGCCGCCACCGAGGGCGGTACCGCCTCACGAACGATCGACCCCGCCGCCGGCATCGAGCGCTATTCCCCCCCGCTGCTGAGGGCGAGGCTGATCGTGGCGTCGGTGACTCCAACCGATCCGAGACCGGTCAGCTCCAGCACGACCATCTGGGGAGCGGCGCCGGGGGTGCGGCAGCCGACCTGGCCGGCCGAGGCCGGGCTCAACCGGTACTGGGCCGGAGCCATCCCGGCGCCGGCCGGCAACCCCGAAAGGTAGTGGTACCAGGAGCAGGCGTCGAACGACCCGATCGCCAGGGTGACCGTGAGGTTAGCCGAGGCGGGGGAGCGGCTCC
>JBBYJM010000160.1:0-3183 GCA_043196275.1 Thermoplasmata archaeon | reverse complement strand
GCCAACGACACCTCCTTCGGGGTCGGGTTCGCCCCCTTCTCCGAGACCGAGCGGCTCGTCCTCGAGACGGAGCGGTTCCTCACCCTCAAGCTCAAGAAGCGGCTCCCCGCCCTCGGCGAGGACGTCAAGGTCATGGGCTACCGGTCCGGCGATGAGATCCGGCTTACCGTGGCCGCCGCCCTCGTCGACTCCGAGATCAAGGACGGGGAGGAGTACAAGTCGGTCTGCGAGGAGATCCACGACAAGATCGCCGACCTGGCACCGAAGATCACTCCGCGCAAGGTCTCGATTGACGTGAACACCGCCGACGACCCGGAGCTCGGCCGATACTACCTCACCGTCACCGGCCTCTCGATGGAGGCGGGGGACGACGGGTCGGTGGGCCGCGGGAACCGGGCCAACGGGCTGATCACACCCTGCCGCCCCATGAGCCTCGAGGCGTCGGCCGGCAAGAACCCGATCAACCACGTCGGGAAGATCTACAACATCCTCGGGAACCTGATCGCGAACGACATCGTGAAGGAGACCGGCGGGAACGTGAAGGAGGTCCATGTCCGGATCCTCTCCCAGATCGGTAAGCCGGTCGACGAGCCCCAGGTCGCGAGCCTGCAGATCCTTCCAGCGGACGGGGTCAAGCTCGCCCAGGTTCGCGCCGAGGCGGAAGCGGTCGCCCACGGCTGGTTCGAGAAGATCGACACGATCCCCCAGAAGCTCCTGACCGACAAGATCACGGTCTTCTGAACGGGTCCGCCTACCCTTCGGGCGGCGGCAGCTCCGGGGCCCCGAGGTAGGCGTCGAGCGTGCGCTGGTGCCTCAGCCGGTGCAGGAACTCGCTCGCCCTGAGCCAGCGGTCGAGCGGGATTTCGAACCCGGCCCGGACGATGTCGAGGAACTCCCCGAGATTCGCGCAGATCTCCGGACGCTGGGCCAGGGCGGCCCGGACATGCTCGCGGACATTCCAGACGCCGAGAGGGAGGATCTCGCCGGGGTGGACCTCCCGCAGGACGAGCACCCCGGCCCGACGGCCCATCCGGAGCAGAGCCTCCGAGGCGGCCAGCCGGGCCGCGTAGTAGCAGCCGCCCATGCCGGCGTAGGTGGTCCGCCCGCGGTCCCCTTCGAAGTCCCCGAGCAGGAGGATCTCCCGGGGATTCGGATTCCAGAGAGTGGCGGGGTACCACGCCTCGATCGACTCGTAGCGAAAGGCCCCCGGCCAGAGGGCGATGATCCAGCGGTTGTCGAGCGCGGTCAGCTGGTAGACCTGGATCTGGTTGAGCTCGGGCAGCTCCCGGACCCGCGCCAGATTCGCCTTCGACAGCAGGTCATCTACCGCCGTGATGCTCCAGCGGGTCGGGACGAGCCGCCGGCGCCGGCGCTGCCCCAAGGCGCCGACGCTGAAGGCGCGCTGGATCCGGCTCACCCGGACGCCGGCCCGGTAGAGCTCGCCCACCGCGACCCGGGCTCCGGCATCGACATCCGAGGTCATGCGCTCCAGCCGGGCATCGACCCGGCGGACCTCCCAACGGGCACGGTCGATCGGGGCCGACGGGCCGAACGGGGGGGTGGTATCCGACAGCGCGATCGTGCCCCGGGGCGCTCGGCGGAACGTCACCGACGATTCGACCGATTCGCTCGCCATCGTCAGCAACTGGAACTCTTCGAGGGTCCGGGACGGCCGGGCGGCGTCGGTGACCCGCAGGCGGGTGGTGCCCCGGAGCAGTCCGGCCCGGAATCCCACGAGCTCGTTGACCGGACGACCGACCCAATCTTCCGGAGTGTCGTAGAGCATGGTGTCCCCGTGGGCCGGGCTGAGCAACGGGCCGATCGAAACCGAGGGGTAGCCGAACCGCCCGACAAAGACGCCGGGGGGGGTGGTGCCCTCGAAGTCACGATCGCCGGCCCGGGTGAGCGTGGAACGAACCGCCTCGTATCGGAGGAGGATCGGACAGATCGGTTTGCCGCAGAGCATCTGGGCGGACCGGCACCTCAGGCACATCGTCGGGTCCTCCTCGAGACCGGGAATGCTCCAGGCCAGTCCCGGAACGGAGGGCGCGACCTGCGGCAGCGGGGACTCGAAACGGTCCATGGACCCTCCTCCGCCCGACCGGCCGGGGGGGCTTTAATCCGCGGGGGAGGTCGTGGAACACTCCCCGGGCTCTCCCGCACGCTCAAATATCGCATCACCGTCCCGCGCCCGGCACGCCGCGGTGGGACTGTGGGGTAGCTTGGTCCATCCTTCGGGGTTCGGGACTCCGAGACGCCAGTTCAAATCTGGCCAGTCCCATCGTCCGCCCGTCGCCCGGAAGCCGTTGATCCTCCCCCTGCAGGCTTAAATCACCCCGGAGGGAGCGACCGGCATGCACCCCTCGGTACTTTTGGTGCGGACCCGGAGCCCTTCGACCTGGGCGGCCGGAATCGCGGTGGCCGTGGCTCTCCTCATGCTCCTTCCGGCGCCCCCCCTCGCCGGCTCGCCCACGAGCCTCCAGATGCCCCTCACCGGCACGGTCCTCGGAAGTGGTCCGCGGATATCGGTCCCGACGCTAGTCGATGGGCCGGTCCCGTCCTCCGGGGGAAGCCCGATGCGGGGGAATGTCTCGGTCTTCGTGGCCTTCCGGCTCCAGAACCAGACGGCGCTCAACGAACTGCTTGCGGTGCTGGCGAACCCGGCGAGCCCCGAGTACCGTCACTATCTGACGGCGGGGGAGTTCCTGCAGGAGTTCTCCCCCTCCGCCACGACCTACCGGGCCGCGGTGGAGTACTTTTCCCAGGTACCCGGGCTGGCGGTTTCGACCTATCGGGACCGGGTCGGTCTCATGATCCATGGGCCGGCGACCGCCGTCGAACAGGCCTTTGGCGTCTCGCTCGAACGCTTCGCCCCATCGGGCGGGGCGTCGTCGTTCATGGCCCCGGTCGGATCGGCCACGCTTCCCGAGCCGCTGGGACTTCAGGTGCTTCAGGTCACCGGCTTGGACAGCCGACCGGTGGCCCAATCGGATCTCCGGATCGGCGAGCATGCCCCGGTCGCTGGCGAGGGTACCGTCGTTTCCTCCGCCGCCTATCCGGCCCCCTCCTCCTGCTACACCGGTGCGCAGTGCCTCTGGGGCAGCGACCTCCAGGTGGCCTACGATGAGCGGGCGCTGTTCAACGTGACCTACCCCACCCACGAGGTCGTCGCGACGATCCTCT
>JBBYJM010000159.1:0-3252 GCA_043196275.1 Thermoplasmata archaeon | reverse complement strand
ATGACCGCGATCAAGGGCATCACCGAGATCGTCACCCAGCCGGGCCTCGTCAACCTCGACTACGCCGACATCCTGACCGTGATGAAGGACGGCGGGGTCGCCCTCATCGGGCTCGGGGAGAGCGAGAGCGCCACCGACCGGGTCAGCGAGGCGGTCACCGAGGCGTTGACCTCCCCGCTCCTGGGCAGTGTGGAGCTCAAGGACGCCACCGGCGCCCTGGTCCGGGTGGTCGGCGGTCCGACCATGACCGTCGCCGAGGCCGAAAAGGTCGCGGCGCTCGTCGGATCGAAGATCTCCAAGCGGGCCCGGATCATCTGGGGCTGCTCGATCGAGAACTCGCCGGAGATGGAGAACACCATCAAGGTGCTCCTCATCATCACCGGCGTCCGTGCCACCAGCCTGCTCGGCCAGAAGGGAGGCTACGCCTCTGGCGAGTCCGAGGAAGTCATCGACCTCGTCCGGTAGGCCGGCGACGCGCCGGGCCCGATACCTCGGGCTCGAGGTGGTCGACCCAACCCTTTCCCTTCCCTCCCCCAAGGCGTGGGATGATCTGCTCCGACGGCCGCTGGCGGCCCGAGGCCCGGGCTTCGCCTGGAAGCTCGTCCGGTCCAACGGTCGTCGGGCCCTCGTGGAGATCGACCACCGGGATCTCCCGAAGGCCCGCAGCGCCTGGGAAGCGAAGGACGGAGCCCCGACCGGTCCGGTCCGGAGCTACGCGACCTGGGGGACTCTGCGGGTCGGCAAGCGATGGCTCTCCCCGCCTTCTGCGTTGACCTCCCGTCCGCCCCGGGCGAATCGACGGACCTCCCGATAGGTCCACGGAGTCCCCGACTCCCCCGGACCGAAGCGGCTATGCCACCCGTATTCGGTGACTCGGCTACGGCCATGACGATCCGCACCCGTCGGGTGTACAAACCGATCGACTCCTCCGACGGGCGGCGCTATCTCATCGACCGGCTCTGGCCGCGCGGGCTCCGGAAGGAAACGCTTGCCCTCGACGGCTGGCTCAAGGAGCTCGCCCCTTCCGACGAGCTGCGTACCTGGTTCGGCCACGCCCCGGCCCGATACCCGACCTTCCGGGAACGCTACCGCCAAGAGCTCGCGGCCCATCCCGATCTCCTCGACCGCCTCACCCGGGAGGCGGCCGAAGGGAACGTCACCCTCCTCTTCGCCGCGCGGGACACTGAGCACTGCAATGCCTCGGTGCTCCGCGAACTCCTTGAAGAACGGGCGACTCTCCGACCGTCGCCCCCCAGGGAAAAGGGCCATCACTGATCGGACCGGACGATCACTCCCGCGCCCGTCGCAAACGACCCTGCCGAAAGGTATCGGCTCGAGATAGGCTGGCGAACTTGCCGGAGGGATCCCTCCTCAGCGAAGGGACCATCGAGCTTTCAAAGCTAAGAACATCTTGGCCCGATTAGTCTACAACATTATAATAAAAGAACGTGGTAAAATAGACTTTTTCATATACATTGATGCATTTACTTCACCAGATTATGGCAATAGATGTGTCAAAATACGATCATTGCGTCCCCGCCGGCTACCCGGTGCTCCATCGACGGAAGGTGCCGTTCAATCCGCGAATCGTCAGTCCAACAGGACTCTCTCGGATGGCGGGGGAGCTCCGCAAATTGGACGCAGAGTTGGATCGTTTTATTTTGCGGCCGAACGACTTCCTGGAGTTGATCATTGAAACGTGGTCCCAGAACATCCACCAATCGGTTCACATGGAAGGGAATCCGCTGACTCTGCGCGAAGTCGAACGGGTGACTGGAGATTCGCTCCGCGGATTGGGCACCCAGTACAAGGACCGGGACCGACAAGAGATCCTGAACCACGTCATCGTACTATCCGATCCGGGGTCGTGGGGGCCACCGTGGACAATCGAGACGATCACCGGCCTTCATCGATTCCTCTTCGCCGGCGATCCTTCAGTGAGGGCCGGGGAACTTCGCACATCCGTCGACGCTGAGGAAGGTACATTCGGCGTTTGGTCACCGTCCAATTCTCAGCTCCTGTTTCGGCCCGCACCGGCCCGAGAGGTCGAGGAGGAGCTGAGCTCTCTTCTCGAGTGGAGGAATACCGTGGCCCCCGTTCTCTTTCCGGCGGCGGCGGCAAGTGTATTCTTCCACGAATTCGAAAGCATCCACCCGTTTGCCGATGGAAACGGCCGGCTGGGTCGGGTGCTGTTCCACACCTACCTCCAGTGGGAGGGCCTTCGAAATTCGAACCTGTGCCCGATTGAACCGGAGCTGACGACGGACGTCGATCTGTACTACCGGATGCTGGCCTGGACCGACGACCGTGGAGAGTATTCGGACCTCGTCGAGTACTTCACCGAGGCTCTGCTCCGGAGCTATGAAACCGCCGTGAACCGGTGTTCTCAAAGGGACTCATTGAGCGCGGCATTAGATGAGGACGCGAAACGGTTGCTGGTCCGCGCGAAACAGAAAGCGGGCCCCTTCCCTGCGGCTGAAGCCGCTACCTGGGTGCCGAGCATCGGCTACCTTACCCTGCTCAAGAAGCTCAATCACCTCGTGGACGAAGGCGTGCTGGAGGCGACCGGACGAACACGATCCCGGCGATTTCGGTTTGTCGACCCACTGGCCGGGTTCCGAGACGCCCAGGCGGCTCAGAGGGGCTCGGCCCCCGGGAGCCCCCAACGTCCGGGCGAACCAGCGGCGTGAACCGGTCAGCGTCCGGGCATGGCATCGCTCGCGCCGGCCGCGCGAAGCCGTCGCCATCGGGATCCCGCACTCCGTTCGGATCGGCACCCTCCAACGAGACGATCGGTTCGGGGGCCCGCCGGGGCAGGGGGTGAGATGCAAGATCGGCCTCCGCCTCCCCGGCGCCTGGGCCCGCGAATCTTATCTTACTCCCTGCCTCCCGATGCGGGGTAAGAGGGGTGGCGCCGGAGGAGTCGGATTCGGTCCGGATCAACCGCGCTCTTCTTTCGGTCGACGATAAGACCGGCCTCGACGGCCTCGCCCAGTCCCTCGAGCGGCTGGGGACGGAGCTCTGGGCGACCGGGGGTACGAGGGCGGCCCTCGCCGCCCACGGGGTCACCGTCCGGCCCGCCGAGGAGCTCTCGGGCATCTCCGACTGGTTCGCCGGCCGGATCAAGACCCTTCACCCGGGGATTCTCGGCGGGATCCTGGCGCCACGGACCCCGGCGGGTCTTCAGGAGTTGACCCAGCGTAAGCTCCTCCCCTTCGATCTGGTGGTGGTCAACCTCTACCCGTTCGAGCG
>JBBYJM010000158.1:0-3277 GCA_043196275.1 Thermoplasmata archaeon | reverse complement strand
CCTGGGCGCGTCGATCGACCGGAGTTCGGGGGCCCCGGAACCCCCGGCTGACCCCGAGCCCGGAGCCGCTGAGGGTGGGGCCGCTTAACGGCCCTCAGAGCCGCTCGCCGGTGGTGGGGCGGTCGAGGAGGTCCATGTCGGTGGCTCGGATACCCTGCGAGATCGCCGGCACGTCGAGCCGGCCCTCGGTCCCCCCGAACGATTTGGCGAGGAAGCCTCCCCGGTCGAGGACTTCGCCGGCGATCTCCTCAAGGGCCGCCCGCAGGCCCTGTTCGAACTCGAGAGTGTCGGCCGGTGCGATGGCCGCTTCCACGATGCCGAAGAGCGCGTCCCGCTCGACCCAGTAATGGAGATACCTCCGCCAGAGCCGGTCGGCGTCGGCGGTCAGCGGGAGGCTCCGTCCGGGCCGGCGGGCAGAGGCTCGGACTTCAGGGGGTTCGCCCTCGGCATGGAGTTCGAGGAGGAGCCATCGGGGGCCTTGTCGGCCGAGGGCGAACGGGCCCGCGGTCGGGGACGGGGCCAGGGGCAGCTGTTCCAGTCCCTCCGACACGGAGGGAATCTCTCCGGTCGTCACCGTCTGCGGATCGAGGGCATCGACCCAGGGATGGAGACGAGAGCGGAGCGCCCCGGCCTCCGCCTCGGCCGGCCCGGGGAAACCGCGGGACGCCCCACGGGCATCAAACTCCGCCCGGTACCGGGCCAGCCGCTCCGCCCCCTCCAACTCTAGCCGGGCCCGGGCCGCCTCGAGCTCCGATTCGAGCCCGCCGCGTGGATAAGGCCGGGGGCCGGCCAGCGGCTCCAGCGAGATCCCCGGGCAGGTGAGCACGACGGAGGCCTGGGCCCGGAAGCCGAGGTGCACCGTGATCGGAAAAATCCGACACGGCGAAGGCCTCAGGCGACGGATCCCGCATCGGGAGCCGCTCAGGAACTGGCAGGCTCCTCCGTAGGGGCGAGATTCGATCCCGACCTCTCCGTCCGCCAGTTCGATCAGCGGGGCCGAAGGGACCGCCTGCCGGAGGTGTGCCGCCTCCCGGTCATCGACCCGGGGGGTGGTGAAGCAGCAGAGCCCACATCCCGGCCGGCAGGTGAAGTCAAATCCCTCGATGAGGCGGGTCTCGAGCTCCATCGCCGGCCGACCGTGTCGGACCCGACCGAGCCGGGGAGACGGTTAGGGTTGCTGGTTCGGGTCGGCCGCTGCGACTGTGAGTGAACCGCGCCCCCCGGCCCGTCCCGGTGACCCAGGCCTTCGCGCCGGGGCTCCGCCGGTCGAACGCCTCCGCCATCGCCCGGGCGACCGACTTGGCGCATCGGGCCGGAGCGATCGCGAAGACCGAGGGGCCGCTTCCGGCCAGGGCCACTCCCCAGGCCCCTTCGGCCCGGGCCGCCGCCACGGCGTCACGATAGCCGGGGACGAGGGAGGCCCGGTAGGGTTCGGCGATCCGATCGGTGAGCGCTCGCCCGATCGACCGGGGGTCGCGACGCACGACACCGAGGAGAAGCGCCCCCAGGCTGCCGAGGTTGGCCACCGCATCCTCGCGCGGGATCCGGTTTGGGACGACCTGCCGGGCCGTCCGGGTGGCCACCCGATCGGCCGGAGTCGCCACGGCGATATGCAGCCCGGAGCCCGGATCGACCCGGTGGATCCGCAACGGATCGAGGGACTCGATCAGCACCAGTCCGCCGAAGAGGCTCGCGGCCACGTTGTCGTAATGGGCCGTCCCCGAGGCGATCCGTTCCCCCACCGCAGCCCCGTGGAGCACCGTCTCCACCACCCGACGATCCGCCAGATCCGCACCCGCCTGCCGGGCCCCCAGCAGGGCGCCGGCCAGGGCGGAGGCCCCGCTGGACCCGAGTCCACTCCCGGCCCCGGTCCGCTTCACCAGCGTGAGCTGCCCCTTCACCTCGGGGGCTCCCAGTCGACGGGCGGTCCACCGCAGGGCGACCGCGGCGACGTTTCCCCGGGGCGTCCGCGGAACGAGGGGGTTCCCGGCCACGGTGAGCCGAAAGCCGCGCCGGCCCGGGGCGAAGGCCGCCCACTCGCACGCACCGTCCAGACAGAGGCCGAGCCGGTCGAAGCCGGGGCCGACATTGGCAATGCTGTACGGCACTTCGACCGCCGGAACCGGTTCCTCCGTCGGTTCCCTCGTTGCGGGTGCCGCGAGACCCGGAACCGCCGGGAGCCGGTCGCTGTCGGTGGCCCTCGGGTTCGGCGTCAGGGGAGCGGCTCCGCCAGGGGCCGACCCCATCGAAGTGCGGTGGCCGCCCCGGCCGGTGACGGGGCGGACCGACGGACCCGCTCCCGGCCTTCGGCGATCTCCTCGAGCTCGGCAAGGAGGCCGGCGGCCGTGGCCTCCGGACCGGCGCCGGCCCCGGTAAAGGTCAGGGTGCCGGCCCGTTCGGTTTCGACCACGAACCGGTTGGTGGCCGCAGGGAGGTCCCATGGATCCCCTCGGTCGACTTCGGCCCATCGCAGGGCCGCACCGCCCGGCGTGACCTCGGTCAGCATCACCAGGCGCCGGCCCTGGTCTCGGAGCCGGCGGGCACGGGCTTGAATCGAAGCGTCGACCGGTCGGCGGAGAACCCGGGCAGGGTCGAGCGGGGGCGCAAACAGGACATTGTGGAGAATGGCGGCCTTCATGGCCGCATCGTGGCCGTCCAGATCATGGCGGGGATCCGGTTCGGTGATCCCCTCTTGCACGGCCGAGGCCACCGCCTGCGCATAGGAGTCCCCGTCCGCGAGCCGCCCGAGCACGTATTGGGTGGTGCCGTTTACGACCCCCTCGATGCGGGTCACACCGCAGGCCCGAAGGGGACCACGGATCGACTCCAGGATCGGCACGATGCCTCCGACGGTGGTCCCGAACCGGAGTTCCCGCCCCATCGCCCGGGACGTTTCGAGCACCTCCGCAGTGTGTCGGGCCAGGGGACCCTTGTTCGAGGTGACCACATCCGCGCCCGCCAGCAGGGCGGAGAGGAGATGTCGTCGACCGGGCTCCCCCGGCCGAGGCTCCGACCAGGTGGTTTCCACCACGACCTGGGGGTTGAGTTCGCGCAGAACCGTATCCAGGTCCCAGGCGGTCGCGCCGGGGCCGGCCAGCCTCCCGGTCCGCTCCTTGCGTCGGATCAGCTCGTCGAGGGCCACCCCCCGCGGATCTGCCACGCATCCCCGGGAATCGAAGACCGCCACCACCCGGAAGGGCGGTGGGCGGGCTTCGGCCTCGTGGGCGGCCGCCAGACGGCGGGCCAGGGCCCGGGCGACCCGGCCGAATCCCACCAG
>JBBYJM010000157.1:0-3308 GCA_043196275.1 Thermoplasmata archaeon | reverse complement strand
GTCGTCGTCGGTGGAGGGATCCGGAGCGGCGCCGATGCCGCCCAGTTGCTTTCTGCCGGGGCCCAGATCCTGGTCACCGGTACCATTACCGAGGAGGAGGGGATCGGCCCCGGCTTCCGATCGATCCTGGCGGAGGTCCAACGTGCCCGCCGAGGGTGAGGCCCCCATGGACCCCGTGGGTTCCCCTCGGAGTCCGCATCTCCCCCGGTCGGTTCGTAGCCATTTCATGTTTCGGGCGCCGCCGCCGTGGGCGGCCGCGCTCCTCCTGATTCCGCTCAGCCTCCTGTTGGTGCTGGTGATCTGGTGGCCAGGGGCGGGTTGGACGGAGTTCATGGAGGGCTGCGTACTGGTCTTCCTGCTTCCCGCCCTCCTCGCGACGCTCCTCACCACTCCGCTCGCCGCGGCCCTCGGAGGTCGGCTGGAGTGGCGACGGGCGTCGCTCCTGGCCCTCTCCGTGCTCTTGCTGGAACTGCCGCTGGCGGCCGTCGGCCGGCTCGCCTTCGACAGCTTTCCCCGGTACCTTCCCGTCCTGGCGATGCTGCCGCTGTTCCTCCAGGGACCGGCCACCTGGTTCCGCCACATGACCCTCTTCGGGGTCTCCCGCGCGAGCCATACGGCGTCGATCCTCCCCACGTTGATCCAGCCGGCCCTCGCCGTCGTCGGGGTGCTCGCCCTGTACGGCGCCACCCCGGCCCTGCTCGCCGCGGGTTTCGTCTTTGTCCTTTGGGGCTTCCTCTGCTCCGCACTCCTGCTCCGGGCGGCCGACCGGCCCTTGCGGCGGGAGTTCCATACCTCGGGGGTGGCCCTGATCCGGCCGATGCTCGATCACGTCAACGGCCGTGACCCTTCGGCGACCCGCGAGCTCGAAGCGTTCTTCTCCCGGTTCTCGATCCCCGCCAACCTTTCGGTCCGACTCCTGACCTTTCCGGGGCCGGACCGGGTCCGGGCATCGATCGCCCTTCCGACAGTCCACCCCGGGCCTTTCGCCTCGCTCGGCGCGAGCGATCTCCCCCGCAAGGTGGCGGATCGGCTTGGGCCGGGCGCCGGGACGGTCTTCGTGCCCCACACGCCCTGCGACCACGACCTCGACCTTCCGAGTCGGGCTGAGATGGACCGGGTCTCCCAGGCCTGCCGCGAACTCTTGGACGAACTGGGCCCCGATGGATCGGTGGGCCCAGTGCGGGCGAGCCCCCTCGTCTCCCCCTACTCGGAAAGCCTCGCGCGGGCCCAGCTCCTTGGCGAGACCGCACTGGTCCTGGTCACGCAGGCCCCCGATCCGACCGACGACATCGCTTTCGCCGTGGCCGATCGGGCGGTCCGGGAGGCGTCCGGCCGGACCGGCCTTGCCGTGGCGTTGATCGACGCCCACAACTCCTACATCAAGGACCGGGGGGACATCAGCTACGGGACTCCCACCGCGGAGCGGCTGATCCGGGATGTGACGGCGGCGGTCGAGGCCGCCCATAAGGCGGCTCAGCTATCGTCTCTCGAAGTCGGGACCTCGACCCGGACCCACTTCCGTATCGGCAGCGACGGCATCGGCCCGCTCGGGATCCGGGTGCTGGTGATCCGCACGGCCGGGTCGACTTCCGCCTACGTCCTCATCGACGGGAACAACCTCCTGGTCGGGCTCCGTGATCCGATGGTCCGCTCCCTGGAGACCCTGGTCGATCATGCCGAGGTGCTCACGACCGACAACCATGTGGTCCATGAGGTCGATGGCGGAATCAACCCGGTCGGCGAGCGGGCACCGCTCGAGCGGTTGACAAAAGAATCGATGGAGCTGCTCCGGGAAGCGATCGCCGACCTGGCCCCGGTCCAGGTACGGACCGCTCGCCGGGAGCTTCCCTCCGTGCCGGTGCTCGCCCCTTCGTTCACCGCCCGCCTGCTGACGTCCCTCAGCGACACCATGGCGATCTTCTCGAACGCACTCCTTTCGACGTTCTTCCTCCTTCTGGCCATCTCAACCGCGGTGCTGTTGGTGAAACCATGAGTCGTTCGTCCCCCGAAAGCCCCCCGTCACCGATCACCCTGACGATGGCCGATGCGCTCCTCGGCGGGCCCACCGCCCGGGAGTGGCTCGCCGAACTGGTGGCCGTGCGACCGACGAACCTGGAGGATCCGCTCCATGGACGTTGGGAAAAGCCCAACTACCGGGAGGCGGCCCGCCTCATCGAAGCGAAGGCGCGGTCGATCGGGCTTTCGGTCCGCCGGTACGATCCGAGTGTTGAGGCCGCCGATCCGACCCCGTTCCGGGGGATCGCCCGGCCGAACCTGATCCTGGACCTGGACCGATCGGCGAACCGGACCCTGCTGATCCTGACCCACTTCGATGTGGTGCCGGTCCCGTCGGAGCAACGGGATCGATGGCAGAGTCCGCCGCATGCCTTGACGTTCCGGCCGGACGGCCGTTTCTACGGACGGGGGTCGAACGATGATCTGGGCAGCGGGGTGGTTGCGACCCTGATCGCGCTTCGGCGGCTCGTTGATCGGCCCGCCTTGGGGTGGAACGTCCGGGTCATCGTCGCCTGCGACGAGGAGACCGGCGGTGAGGGCGGCATTGAGGCACTCAAGGAGCACGACCTCGAGCTGGCACCCGACGACCCCGGTCGGTTCCTGAGGGCCGATGCGGCCCTCATCCCCGATGGCAGCCCCGAGGTCACCGCCGGCTCCTCCGGTCTGGCCTTCCTGAGCGGGGAGTGGGCCTCCCCCGCCCCGCTGGGATCGCTGGTGGGGTTCGGTCGGTGCCTGGTCGATCTCCATGAGTTCGTCCGACGCTGGAGGTCGGTGTACGCCTCGCCCGACTGGCCGGATCACGGGGCCCCGGAACCGGTACTCACGGGACGCGCCACGCTGACCCAGTGGGACGTCGAAATGCTCCCGACCTCCGACAACCGTCCCCTTCGGTTGCGACGCGCCCATGCCGAGACCGACGCCGGCAACCAGATTCCCGGTCGGGTCACGCTGCTCTTCGATGCGACCGACGAAGGCCGTCGGTGGGTCGAAGCCCAAATCGAACGTTGCCGGGGGACCACCTACCCCTTGGAGGCCGCCCGGAGCAGCGCGCTCAGCCTTCCGTCCGAAGGGCTCGCCCTCCAGGTGGTCGGACGGGCCGCCCATGGGGGCTACCCGCACCGCGGGGCCAACCCGGTGCCGGCGACCCTTGATCTGCTCGCGGAGGGGATGGCGGCCGGCCTCCTCGATCCCCAGGCCCAGGGCACGGCGACCTACACCGTCGATCTGCGGTTGGTCCCCGAGATGGAACTCGAGGTGGGGCTCTCGGCGGCGCTGGGTCACCTGGGGCCCCA
>JBBYJM010000156.1:0-3331 GCA_043196275.1 Thermoplasmata archaeon | reverse complement strand
CGGATCGGGATCCCCGACGTCATACCCTCACGATCGCCTATCGAGTGGGGGGGAGGGCGCGGACTCCACGGGGGGGCGATGATGCCCTCGAAGCCGCCTGGGTTCCCCTCTCGCGGGCCCGGGGGCTCGCCTTCGACCATGCTCGGATTCTCGCCGACGCGTGCCGACCTCCGGCCCTTCGGATTCGACAGGGACGGTCGGTGGCCTGATGGGCCTCCGGATCCGTACGAACCCTTAACCCCCTCCTCATCGATGCCGTCTTGGAGCCCTCTGTGGTCGACGCGGACCAGCTACCGCCGCCCCCGAAGCCCCCCACCGGTAGTGCCCTCGGGGATGCCCTCCTTGAGGCGCTCGGGGATCCGACGACCCGACGGTTGCTGCTGGAACTGACCCAGCATGAGCAGGATGTCCATTCGCTGGTGGTTCGCACCGGTCTTCCCCAGAGCTCCGTCTACCGCCACCTCAAGGAGATGCAGGCCCGGCGGCTCGTAAGGATCTCCCGGCTCGCATTTACCCCGGAGGGTCGTAAAGTCGAAATCTTTCGCTCGAATGTACGGCAGGCCCGGCTTTATCTAGAGGCGGGACAACTTCGGGTTGAGGTTGTTCCCGCCGAGGACTCAGCCGATCGGATCGTTTCGATGTGGAGCGAGGTTGCCCGGAGGCCAGGATGATCCCCGAGATCTGGGTCCTGCGGGGGCTCGAAGGAGGCATCCTGGTGGTCGGGGCGATCATCGCCATCCAGAGCTTTCGGGCCTACCGGAGAACCCGCAGCCCGGCCCTGGCCCTGCTGGGACTCGGGTTCGTCCTTATCTCCGTGGCCGCCGCGGTGGCGGGGGTACTGTATGAACTGTTCTCGCAGGATCTGCTGACCGCATGGGTCGCCTTTTCGACCTTTGACCTGGCGGGGTTCTTGGTAATTCTCTACTCGATCCTCCAAGTCCGCCCGGCCCCGTCGGAACCCTCCGGCTAGAACGGGATCGCGTCGTCGCTACTTTTCGCGCGCGTTGCGCTCGTAGGCCGCATCGCTGGTTCGCTTGAGGCGTGCCCCATCCCGGTCGCAGACCGGCCGCGCGCTGGGAGGAACATCGATAACGTACCCGCCTCCACACTTGGGACACTCATAGTACGGCATGGTGGTTGCCTCCGGAGGATGCGGACGGACCCTTATAAAGGGGTTGGCTCCTCGGTTCGGGGGGATGGCAACCACCGTACGGCCGGGCAGCGGGCCTCGACGGGAGACGGCCGCCCGAGCCTCGATACGACGGAAGATCGGGCCCCCGGCCCCGTCGGCCGTGAACCGGCCGGCTCCGCCCCGAGCCCGATTCCTCGAACTGGACCGGTACCGGGCCGAGCGGGAGTGGCTGAGATACGAAGGCACGGCCCAACGGGACCTCTTTCGCGAGCTGAGGATGCGGCTCCTGGACCGCAACCATCCTGGCGACGGCCGATCGCTCGATCTCGGGTGCGGACCGGGGCGATTCTTGGCGCCTCCCAACCTCGCCCCCTCAAGCTGGGTCGGGATCGACTTGTCGCGGGAGATGCTTCGACGGGCTGCGGGGGAGGTTCGAAAACCGTCTCGGCCGGATCTGATCCGGGCGGACGGCCTCGAGCCGCCGTTTCGGCCCGGGGTCTTTTCCTGGGTCCAACTCCTAGGCAACGTCCTGGGCTTTTCCGGAGAGTTCGGTCCCGAACTGCTGGACGCCACGCTCGCCCTAGTGAGGCCCGGGGGTCGGTTCCTCGTGGAGATCGCTCCCGGCCCGGGGGAAGCCTCCCGTTATCTCCTCCGATTGCCGCCAACGGTGGTCCGGAGGCTTTTGGACGGCAAGGGCCACGGTCTCTTGTCGGCTATCGAGCGGGAAGGCTTCCGGCCGGTCCGTTCGGAAGCCGAGCCCGGGGTCGGGTTTCGGCGGTGGTCGGCCGCTGAGATCCTCCGGTACCTTCGGGATCGGAACTTTGACCCACTCGAAGTCATGGCCATCGCACCACTGCTCGGTTCCGACCCTGAACGAATCGAAGCGGCGGCCGCCTCCCCGACAACGTGGCGTTCGCTCCTTCAATGGGAAGAAGCGGTCGGCCGGAATCCCGATCGATGGTGGGCGGCGGCCGCCGTCATCCTCGTCGCACAGCGAACCGCCAGTGGACCGTAGGATTAAGTAGCCCGTGCCCCCCCTCTCGGAGACGATGACCATGGACGGCCCGACCCTACCTGCGTCGGCCCCCGTGCCCCCGACTTCAGGGATTGTGGTCCCGCACCCGGAGGATCTCCGCCTCGCCCACGATGATGCACTGCTCCAGTTGCGAATCGGCCGACTGGCCCATACGAACGCGGTCGTGGTCTCCGGGGTCCTGCTGCTGGATGCCATCCTGGTCCTCTACGTCCACTTTGTCAGTACCACCGGAGTCCTTGCCACCTGGGGAGCGACGATCGCAGTGTGGTTGCCGGCCCTTGCGGCCGTCTATCTTGCCCTCGGATCACTCGCCTCCAAGTGGTCGGTCTTCCAGCTATGGCCCTGGGAGCGACACTTTTCTCTCAGTTTTGGGGCAGTGGTCTACAGTGTAGGGTATGCGGGAGTCCTTGCCCTGCTGCTCTATCAGGGCCGGTCGCCGATTGATGGGACGGAGCTCTTGGGCCTTTACCCGTTCGCCCTGCTGGGCATCACCCTCGGACTCCTGGGACTGATCTGGACTTGGGGGGGCTGGCGCCGCCGCCAATGGGTGGGACTCGTCGCCACGCTCCTTCCCCTTCCGGTCGCCCTCATTCTCTACCTACCGGCGGCCCATGGGGCCGAGGCCGGCACCGCCCTGGCCATCAGCCTCTTTGTCGCGGCGACCAGCTACCAGACCGCCGGTTCGATGCTCCACCTGATCGCCTCGGGTACCCCCATCCACGAACGCGAGCTGATCACCTCCGGCCAGAGTCGGATGTTCCGGTTGGCGCACGAGATCCAGCGTCGCGAGCGGCAGGTCCAGGACCGTGAATCGACGGCCGGCCGGCGGGAGACTCACACGGTGTATACGCAGATGGAACTCCAGCGCCAGCAGACGGCCCTCCAGGAGGCTCGGCAGCAGCTTGAGCTTCTCGAGGCCGACTACCGTTCCCGGGCCGAGGCGCTGGCGCGTCAGCAGGTGCGTGCCCAGGGGCCGCTGTCGCGTGCCATGAAGCTCATCCCGCATCTGGATGCCATTTATCCGCTCTACCCGCCGTATCTGGAAAGCATCGGGCGCGGGGATTTGGTTCTGCCGCGGCCGGGTGGCCGGCTGTGACGGTGGCGTGGGTGCCGAGGGGCCCCTGGATTGATGGTGAGGCAGTGGTGGGCAGCGGGGGCGAGCT
>JBBYJM010000155.1:0-3336 GCA_043196275.1 Thermoplasmata archaeon | reverse complement strand
CCCTGACGATGAGCTCCTCCGGGGCACAGACCTCGTGCACCAATCCGAGGTCCCGGGCCGCCGATGCGGAAAGCCGAGCGTTTTGGAAGAGCAGCTCCTGGGCGCCGCCGATCCCCAAGTAGTGGGGCAACAGGTAGGTAAGGCCGCCATCGGGGACCGCGCCCAGCTGCGGAAACGCCGGAACCAGCAGGGCGGTTTGACTCGCGATCCTCCAGTCGCAGGCGAGAGCCAGGGAGAGACCTCCCCCGGCCGCCACGCCCGGCAGGGCCGCCACGACCGGCTTCGGCATGTTCATGATGGTCCGGACCGAAAGCTCCTGCTCCCCGGTGAGCTCGTGAAAGAGCCGGTCGAGGGTTCCCTGGGTTCGGTGTTCCTCCATCGCGGCTACATCCCCTCCCGCACAGAAGGCCGAGCCGGCCCCGGTCAGCAGGACACAGCGTACCGAACGATCCAGCGCCGCGGCCTCCAACTCGAGGCGTAACCGTCGGAAAGACGGCACGTCGAGGGCATTGAGCCGATCGGGCCGGTCGATGGTGAGCGTGAGCACCGATCCGCTTCGCTCGGTCCGCACCGGCGATTCCGAAATAGCTCCGGTTCGGGTCACAGTGTCGGAATCAAGGGGGCGGGGGGGGCGAAGTCGGCTTGCGGGGCGGGGTGGCCGATGGGGCCGGCGGAGGGGGTGGCGCCACCGGCTTCGTCGTCCCGGAAGCTCCAGTTGGCGCCGAGGGGGCAGGGGCCAACTCATCGGCCGGAGGCAGCTCCGGGCCGGTCGCCCCCTTGGCGATCCGGTCCGTGTACGGCTGGGCCATCGAAGTCGACTCGTCGGACTCCGCCTTGATCTCATCCTCGATCGACTTGATCTCGGAGAGCAACTCATCCTGCTTGGGAATCGGACCGAGGATATTGTCGATGGTGCCGATCTGCTTCTCCAGATCGTCTAGGGAGTTGAGCGTTCGATCAGGAACCTGACGGGAGGTGCCGAGATACTCCGAGGCTCCTTCCATCAACCGGGAGAACTCGAACGGGAAGAGGATCTTCGTCGCTTGCCCGTCGCCCACCTTCGTGACCGTGTCCAGTGAGAGGACGGTAAGGGCCTTCGCATCAAGGGTCCCTGCGCCGAGGGCCAGGATGCGCAGCCGTTGGGCCTCTCCTTGCGCTTCCAGGATCGTGGCCATCCGCGACCCCTCAGCTTCGAGGATCTTCGACTGGCGGACCCCCTCGGCCTGAAGGATGCGGGACCGCTTCTGACCCTCGGAGACCAGAATCGCACTGCGCTTCTCCCCGTCTGCACGCAGGACCGCAGCCCGCCGCTGACGTTCCGCGGAGGTCTGTTCCTCCATCGCGGCCTTCACGGGGCCGACCGGATCGACCTCCTTGATCTCGACCGCTTCGACCCGGACCCCCCAGCGATCGGTCGCCTCGTCCAGGATATCCCTCAGCCGGGTGTTGATGCGCTCCCGGTTGTACAACACCTCGTCGAGCTCCATGTCGCCGATGACGGACCGCAGGGTGGTCTGCGCCAGCGCGACGGTGGCCACATGGTAGTCCTGAACCTGGTAGATCGCCTTCGGGCTGTCGACCACCTTGATGTAGATGATGGCATCGACGTTGGTGGGTGAGTTGTCCTTGGTGATGACCTCTTGCCGGGGAACCTCCAGCACCTGGGTCCTCAGGTCCAGCTTCGTGACATGAGCGATCGGGTTGACCACATGGAATCCTTGGTTGATGACCCGATTGTAGTGTCCCAACACGGTGACGATTCCCTGCTGGTACGGCTGGATCGTGTAGAATGCCCGGATAAGGGTGACAATCAGGAAAATGACGCCAATAACCACTATAACATCAATTGCCGCCGCATCACTCATGGTCGCGCCGCTCCCCCACTGCCGAAGCTGGCCTTAAAGGTCTCGCCGGGACCCGGGGGGCGATTGGGCGAGCGGCTCCGGCACCACGACCACCGACACCCCCTCGCCGCCCACCACGCGGATCCGGGTCCCAACGGGGATCTCTTGGTCGGAACGGGCCGACCAGGTCTCCGAATCGATCCGGACCTTGCCTCTCAGGGTATCGGGAACGACCGGGGATGTCACCACGCCCACCCTGCCCAAGAGGCCGGCGGTCGTCGTGGTCATCGGAGGGCGTTCCGGGGCGATGTAGCGATAGTACGGGATTTCCACGAGAACGGCGAGTAGAGCAACGGTTACGATGGCGATCGGCCCGTAGATGCTGTCGAGGAGTGCGTTCGGGTAGAGGAGGTACAGGGCCCCGATCACCACAAGGATCGACCCCGGGATCAGCAGGATGGCACCGGGGTGGATGAACTCGAAAACAATGAGCCCCAGCCCGAAGATCACGATGAGGATCCCGAGTGTCTCATTCACCACCATGGCGGCTGTACTCCTCGCAGCCGCTATAGGTTAATCGCTCGGGTCCACTACTCGGGCTCCGAGGAAAGGGGAGTCGGGCCGCCGAGCGCGCTGAGTAGCCTTCGGCCCAGAAGAGGGCGTTCGAGGTGCGCCGTCGGGAGAGCTATCGGATGTAGCGGTCGGTCACGGACCGGTCGAAGTCCCGGACCGGGCGGATCCGTCGGCCGTCGCCGGGGACAATGGTCGCGAACTCCGGGTACATCTGCCAGAGATCCCCTTCAGCCATGCGCGTCGCCGGGTGCCCCGGTCCGAAGCTGGCCCGGGCCACTCGGGCGGTCTGCCTCCGGGCCGAGGCCTCGTCCAGGAACCCCAGGGTATGGAGGTACTCGTGGGTCAGGACGACGAACACGAAGGAGTTGAACTCGATCGGCGACCCCCGACGACGCACGAGATCGACCATCCCCTGGTTCATCACGATGAAGTTGCCGGTGACCTGCCAGTACGCCCCGAGGTGGGGCGGGAGGTCGGCCAGGGCGAGGCTCAGCCCGTAGCGCTCCCGGCCCACCACTGCCCGGGACGCCTGACGGACGACCCGAAAGATCGAATCCCACCCCATGGGACTCTTAAGGGCCCCGGAGAGGTCGTGGGACGCGGGGCCGTCGATCGGCCGCGGGGGAGACATCGACCGGGACCGCTCGGATCCGAAGGAGACCGCCGCCCTCATGCCCCGGTAGGAACCGGACGGCTCATAGGTCCGCCGTTACTCTGGGACCACCGAGTTTCCCCGCGTGCCCGCCGGAGCTCCGAGGGGCTCCGGAAGGGCTTAGAGGACCGCGTACCTTCCCGATCGAATGCCCCGAGTCGAAGAGATGCTCTACCCGCGGCGGCGGGAACGGTTCGAGGACCGGAGGAAGGAACAGGGGGACCGCAAACTCCTCGACGACTTCTTCGACCACTCGACGCTGCTCAC
>JBBYJM010000154.1:0-3347 GCA_043196275.1 Thermoplasmata archaeon | reverse complement strand
ATCGCATGCTCCTGGATGTACTGGCGCCGCGGTTCGACGTCCTCGCCCATCAGGATCTTGAACATCTCGTTGGCCCGGCTCGCGTCCTCGACGGTCACCCGGAGCAGCGTCCGGGGCCCCGGCCGCATCGTCGTCTCGGCAAGCTGCTCGGCGTTCATCTCGCCGAGCCCCTTGTACCGTTGCATGGTCACACCGCGGCCGTCGCCGAACTCGGCGAGGATCCGGTCCCGCTCCTCGTCGGAGTAGGCGTACTGGAACCGGTTCCCCTTCTGGATCCGGTAGAGTGGGGCCTGGGCGATGTAGACATGCCCCTCACTGATGAGCTCGTTCATCTTCCGGTAGAAGAGCGTGAGCAGCAGGGTCCGGATATGGGCGCCGTCCACATCGGCATCGGTCATGAGGATGATCTTGTGGTAGCGCAGCTTCGAGAGGTCGACCTCGTCGCCCACTCCGGCGCCGATGGCGGTGATGAGGGCGCGGATCGCCTCGTTCTGGAGCATCTTGTCGAGCCGGGCCTTCTCGACGTTCAGGATCTTCCCCCAGAGGGGAAGGATCGCCTGGAACTCCCGGTCCCGACCTTGCTTCGCGGTCCCGCCCGCACTGTCCCCCTCGACGATGAACAGCTCGCACTCGGCCGGATTCCGGGAGTGACAGTCGGCCAGCTTGCCCGGCAATCCCCCCCCTTCCAGGAGGCCCTTTCGGCGGGTCAGTTCGCGGGCCTTGCGGGCCGCCTCCCGCGCCTGGGCCGCCTGGACCGCCTTGGCGATCAGCGTCTGGCCCACCGCGGGGTGCTCCTCGAGGAACTCGGCAAGCTTGTCGTTGACCGCACTTTCGACCTGGCCCTTGACTTCGGAGTTGCCGAGCCGGGCCTTGGTCTGACCCTCGAACTGGGGCTCGAGGACCTTGACTGAGAGGACGCAGGCGAGCCCCTCCCGGACATCCTCCCCGGTCAGCCCCTCCTTGTCCCCCTTGATGAGGCCCCGCCGGCGCGCGTAGTCGTTGAACGTCCGGGTCAGGGCGGCCCGAAGCCCCACCACGTGGGTCCCGCCGTCGAAGGTGTGGATGTTGTTCACGAAGGCGAGGGTCGTGTCGTTGTAGCCGTCGTTGTACTGGATCGCCACCTCGATGTCGGTCGTCTCCCGCTGGGCGTGAAGGTAGATGGGCGGGGCGAAGAGCGAGGTGAGAGAGGAGTTGAGATCCTCGACGAACTCGCTGATCCCGCCCGCGTGATGGTAGCTCGCCTCCCGGTCGGCCGCTTCGTCGCGGAAGTGAATGGTGACCGCCGGGTTGAGGAAGGAGAGCTCCTTGAGCCGGCGCTCGACGACCTCCCGGTCGAAGGCGAGCGTCTCGAAGACCGTCTTGTCGGGCAAAAACCGGATCTCGGTCCCGGTGGTCGTCGCCGGTCCGACCTCGGCCAGCGGGGCGACCGGCGCGCCCTGCTGGTAGCGCTGGTAGTACTCCCGCCCGCCCCGCTTTACGCGGACTTCGAGCCACTCCGAGAGCGCGTTGACCACATGGACGCCGACCCCGTGGAGCCCGCCCGAGACCTTGTAGGTGCTCCGGTCGAACTTGGAGCCGGCGTGGAGGACCGTCATGACGATCTCCAGGGCCGGTTTGTGGTACTTCGGGTGCTCCTCGACCGGGATCCCCCGTCCGTTGTCGACGACGCTGCAGGAACCGTCCGAATGGAGGGTCACCGAGATATCGGTACAGGCGCCCGCGAGCACCTCGTCGATCGAATTGTCGACGACTTCGGTGATGAGGTGGTGGAGGCCGCGGGCATCGGTCGAACCGATGTACATTCCGGGCCGCTTGCGGACCGCCTGCAGGCCCTCCAGGACCTGGATGGAACTCGCGTCGTACGCGGCCAGCGGGGGGGGAGAATCCGGCATGAGAACGGTGGGCCAAGGGCCCCCGTTTCTATCGAGGCTCCCGGCGATATAACAGTATGTCCCGAGCGGTCGGGAGCCCCGGGGGACGGGGGGCCGGCCGCCCCCCCGGCCGCGCCCGGATCGCCGCCGCCCGAACGTCCCCAACTCGGGGGGTCGAGCGGGTCGGGGATCGCCCGTGGGAGAGCCCACCAATCGACTTAAACCCCCTCGGCTCCCTTCCGGGCCATGTCGGATCCTGCCCCTGAGCCGCCCTCGGCTGCCCCCGGGCCGGCCCCGGCCGAAGCCGAGCCGGACTGGGCGACGCGCTACAAGTACCTGCTCGCCGACTTCGAGAACTTCCGCCGACGCAGTGAACGGGAACGGGAGTCGACCTCCCGGCAGGTGCGGGCGGCCCTGATCCGGGAACTGCTCCCGATCTACGAGGGCTTTCACTTCGCCCGGGAGGCGCTGCAGCGGCTCCCGCCCGACGACCCGGTCCGGACCGGGCTCGACCTCCTCCACCGGGAGTGGCAGACCTTCCTGAAGCACGAAGGCGTCGAACCGGTCGCGAGCCCCGGCGGACCGTTCGAGTCGGAGACCCAGGAGGCGGTGGGCGAGGCGCCGGCCGACGCCGAGCATCCGGCCGGCACCGTCCTCCAGGTGGTCCAGCAGGGGTTCCGGTTCTACGGCGGCCTATTGCGGCCCGCGAAGGTGATCGTCGCCCGGAGTGCGCCCCCGGTCGAGGCGACCCCCGCCGAGCCCTCGGCCCCTGAGGGGTCGGCATGAGCGCCGAACGCTCCTCCGAGATCTCCGGCTTCTATCGTCGGACCGTCGCCGAACGGCGTCGGACGGTCCAGGAGTGGGCCGGCCTCACGGACGAGCAGATGGCCGCCTATGAGTTCCCTCCCGGGGTCCCGGCGGCGACGCTCGAGCGGATGATCGAGAACGTCATCGGCGCCTTCCCCCTTCCGCTCGGAGTCGCGACCCACTTCCGCATCAACGGCAAGGACTACCTGATCCCGATGGCCCTTGAGGAGCCCAGCGTCGTCGCGGCGGCCTCCAACACGGCCAAGCTGGCCCGGGAGCGGGGCGGCTTCACCGCCCATTCGACACCGCCGGTCATGATCGGGCAGATCCAGGTGGTCCAGGTCGCCGACTCGGCGGCCGCCCGGCTGCGCATTCTCGAGGCGAAGGCGGCGTTGCTCGCCGCGGCCAATGCGAAGGACCCGGTGCTGGTCAAGTTCGGGGGCGGGGCCAAGGACCTCGAGGTCCGGCTCGTTCCCTCGTCCCGGGGCACGATGGTGGTCGTCCACCTGCTGGTGGACGCCCGGGACGCCGGGGGCATGAATGCGGTCAACACGATGTGCGAGGCGCTGGCGCCGGAGATCGCGCGGCTGGCCGAGGGCCGGGTGGTCCTCCGCATCATCTCGAATCTGGCGGTCCATCGGCTGGCCCGGGCCCGCGGGATTCTGGGCC
>JBBYJM010000153.1:0-3353 GCA_043196275.1 Thermoplasmata archaeon | reverse complement strand
TCCTGAGCCGCTGGGCCGCCTACCAGGTGGCCACCGCCTACCTGACGCGGGAACTCAAGGTCAATCCCGCCCGCGAGCGGCAGTTCGAGCGGGCCGCGGCCCGGGCCCTGCTCCGGCCGGCCGACAGCGGACCGCCCCGGCCGTAGACACCGGTTCGGGACCTCCGATCGCCTGCGGAGCCGCATCGGAGCCGCCCCGAGCCGCCGTGGCCCTCCCCCGGGACCCCTTTAAGCGCCCGACCCCAATTGAAGGGGCCGGGAGGGGCAGGTCGGATGTCGATCGTCGAGGAGATCCAGCGGCTCAAGGAGGAGCGGCACGCGGTCCTCCTCGCCCACAACTACCAGCGCCCCGAGGTCCAGGACATCGCCGACTTTGTCGGCGACTCGCTCTACCTGTCGAAGCGGGCGCTCGAGTCGGACCGGGAGGTGATCCTCTTCGCCGGGGTCCGGTTCATGGCGGAGACCGCCAAGATCCTGAACCCCACCCGGACCGTCCTCCTGCCGGACCTCAAGGCCGGCTGCAGCCTCTCCGACGCCATCACCGCCGACCAGCTCCGGGCCTGGAAGCAGGAGCACCCGGGGGCGGTCGTCGTGGCGTACGTGAACACCTCGGCCGAGGTGAAGGCGGAGTCGGACTACTGCTGTACCAGCTCGAACGCGGAGCGGGTCGTCCGTTCGATCCCCGAGGACCGGGAGATCCTCTTCCTCCCGGACATGTTCCTCGGCGACTACGTGCGCCGGAAGACCGGCCGCAAGATGCACCTGTGGGTCGGCGACTGCCATGTCCATACCCGGATGCGGCCGGGCGATCTCGCCGACGCCCGGGCGGCCCACCCGGGCGCCCCGATCGTGGCCCACCCCGAGTGCGGCTGCGCCTCCGAGGCGCTCAGCCAGGTCGACCGGGTGCTCTCGACCGACGGGATGATCCGGTTCGCCGAGGAGACCCGGGCGCCCGAGGTCCTCGTCGCCACCGAGATCGGCATCCTCCACCGGATGCAGCGGATCAACCCGACCACCCGGTTCACCCCGATCGACGCGAAGACCGTCTGCCCGTTCATGAAGGAGATTGACCTCGTCGACATCCGCGACTCGCTCCGCGACCTCCGCCACGTCATCGACGTCGCGCCGGAGGTGGCGACCCGGGCGCGCCGGGCGCTCGAGCGGATGGTCGCCGCGTAGCCGGCCGGTCGCCCCTCCCCCGGCATTCGGGGCCCGGGCCGGCGTTGACGATTTGGGCGGCGGTCGCCCAGGCCCGCCTCGCATACCGAAGGGCCACGGTGCCGGTGGGCGCGTCCTCCCCCTCCCCGATTCCGGTGGGGACGAGCAGCCGGAACCCCGTCTCCAACGCCCGCCGGGCCGACTCCGGGTCCAGCCGGTCGGACGACGGTCCGACCTCGAAGGCGAGGGGGATCGGCGGCCCTCCCGGAGGGGCCGGCCCCGGGAAATTGGGGGGTCCACGGAGATGGACCCGGGCGATCGGGGGCGCATCGTCCCGACGCCAAGGGCGGAGCTCGACGCCGTCCAGCGGGGCGTCGCGGGCCGGGAGCTCCTCCAGGAGATGGACGGCCGGATCCCCGGTCGACCGCTCGAGCGCCTCGATCAGGCCCGGAGCGAGTTCGGCGAGCGTCCCGTCCGGTCGGGCGGCCCGGACCACGATCCCGAGGTACTCCAGATGCCGGTCCCGGGCCGCGGTGCGGAGCGCCTCGATCGACTCGGATGTCGCCCCCGCCGGCAGGTGGAGGTGGAGATCGCCCCGCAGGTCGGCCGCCTCCACGAGCCGGGGCAGCCGGCCGGAGTCGGCCGCCTCGAACTCTCCCCGGTCCTCCCGGAGCTCGGGGGGGATCCAGGGAAGGCCGACCGATCGGTACACCTCCTCTTCGGTGGCCCCGGCGATCCGCGCCTCGCCCCGGAAGACCCCGTACTCGTTGATCTTGAGCCCGAGCTCACGGGCCCGGCCGCGCAGGGTGACGTTGTGGTCCTTCGAGCCCGTGAAGTACTGCTCGGCGGCGCCGAACGACGCCGGATCGACGACCCGCAGATCGACCTGGAGTCCGTCCTTGAGCCGCACCGTCATCTTCGTGGGCCCCCGGAGGACGACGCGGTCCAGGTCGGGGACCTGGGCGAACCGCTCGAGCGCCGGCCCGGGATCCCGGGCGGTCACCAGCAGATCGAGGTCGCCGACGCTCTCCCGCCCCCGCCGGTAGCTTCCGGCCAGGACGGCCCGGTCGACCGCCGCCTCCCCGGTGAGCCAGCGTCGGAGCGCCTCGGCGCGATGAACGATCTCGACGAGGGGGCGCCGCCCCCCCGACCCCCCGGCCCGACCGGCGGCCAACGCCGACCGGAGGGCGGCGAGCCGGGTCGGCCCGAATCCGGCGGCCCCCGTGAGCCGGCCCGCGTCGAGCGCCGACTCGAGTTCGGCCGGGCCCTCGATGCCGAACTCGACCCAGAAGCGGCGGGCGGTCTTGGGGCCGATGCCCGGGAGGGCCATGAGCTCGCGGACCCCCTCGGGGGTCGACGCCCTCAGCCGGTCCAGGTAGGCGATCCGGCCGGTCGTGAGGTACTCCCGGACCTTCGCCTCGATCGCCGGCCCGATGCCGGGAAGCTCGGAGATCCGCCCCTCCCGATCCCGCGCCGCCAGCTCCGGCCCGATCGGTTCGAGGCTCCGGGCCGCGCGCCGGTACGCCTCGGGCTTGAACCGCTCGCCCGCGAGGTCCAGAAGGTCGGCGATCTCCCGGAGCGCGTCGACGAGCGCCGTCGTCTCCGAGGGTCGTGCCGAGGGCCTTTCGGAAGGTTCCCGTTGCGCCGGCATCGCCCTCACCGGCTACGGCAGCGCCGGCGCCTCGATCCAGACGCGGCGCTCGACGGTCCGGAACCCTAGCGCGTCGTAGAGGTCCCGGGCCTCGAAGTTGTCCTCCCGGACCCAGAGCCCGACCCGGGCGCGGGCGGCGTAGGCGGCCTGGATGCCGGCGGCGGTGAGGCCGAGGCCGAGACCGCGGTGCCGGGCCTCGGGCGCGACGTAGACGCCGCCCAGCACCCAGAGGGTCGGGAGCCGGACCTGCGCCCGGGCGATGCCCATGAGCTCGCCCCGGTCGAACGCCCCCCAGACCTGGTCGCGGAGGAGGTCGACCCGGGCGTAGCCGGAGACGATCGGGTCGTTCTGCCGGGCCGTCCACCGCCCCAACGCCTCCGCGTCGGCGGGGACGAGCCGACGGATCCGCGAATCCGGTTCGGGGAGCTGCCGGCTCTTCCCGTCGCGGATCTGGCCGAGGATCGGCGTGGGGGCCGGGGCCCGGAGCGCGCTCAGCACCTCGGCGGTCCGGGTCTCGGGGACGATCGCGACCGCGGGGGGGGACG
>JBBYJM010000152.1:0-3386 GCA_043196275.1 Thermoplasmata archaeon | reverse complement strand
GAACCCGGTCGCCCAGTTTACGTCGCCCGTGAGCCGGGAGTCGGTCGAGCAGAGCCGTTGGGTGGCCCCTCCGCTCCGCCTGCTACACTGCGCCGCCATCAGCGACGGGGCGGCCGCCGTCGTGGTCGAGCGGGGAGGGGGAGTCGCCACGGTCGCCGGCCTGGGTCAGGCGTTCAGCCCTCCGGCACTGGCCGACCGGTCGGACTCCACCTGCTTCGCTGCGACCCGGGAGGCGGCCCGCCAGGCGTTCGCGTCGGCCCGGTGCTCCCATGACGAGGTTCAGGTCGCCGAGATCCACGATGCGTTCGCTCCCTTCGCCTTGATCAATCTCGAGGATCTCGGCTTCGCCGAGCCCGGCGAGGGTGCCCGGTTCTTCGGCCCCGCCGGATCGGGGCCGGCCCCCCAGCTCCAGGTGAACCCCTCGGGCGGTCTGCTGGGACGTGGGCATCCCGTCGGCGCCTCGGGATTGGCCCAGATCGCGGAGATCTCGGCTCAGCTCCGGGGAGACGCCGGTCCCACCCAAATGGATGGGTCTCCGCGGTGGGGGCTCGCCCAGTCGATCGGGGGGCTGGGGGCCCAGAATTTCGTCACGATCCTGGGCCGCGAGGGGGCGCCATGAACCGACCGGACGCTCCGGAGGGGCTCGCGGCCTTTGCCTGCAGCTCCTGCCCCGCGGTCTACCTGCCGCGACCGGGACCCTGTCCGGTCTGCGGCGGGATCTCCCGCACCCCCCGCAGGGTATCGGCGAAGGCGACGGTGCTTGCCGCGACGGAGATTTCGGCCCCGGCCGAAGGTTGGGCGCCGCCGCACCGGATCGCCCTCGTCGAGCTCGCCGGTGGAATCCGGGTGCTGGTCGAGTGGACTGCCGAAGTGCGGCCGGAGCCGGGGTCCGAGGCCCTGGTCGAAGTGGCGGACGGACGGTACCGTGGCCGGCCGGCCCCGGGCGCCTGATCGGATCCGGGGGGACGCGGGGAGGGGGAGCTTCCGGTCGACGGGCCCGTCCCGGCGACCCTTTGAACCCCCGAGGTGAAACCACCACTGGATTAGCAATCCAGCGCCTTGCCGGGCTGGGCCATCCCCGCGCGAGGCCGCCGAGAGACGGACGGGCATAAAGATTCATGCCCCCGGGCCGGGGGCCTCCCGAGGTGGTCAGCCTATTACTCCGGGATCCGTGGCCCCCCGGGGTGGGAAAATGAGGGTCCAGAAGGTCGGGGTCGTGGGCGCGGGAACGATGGGCAGTGCCATCGCCGAACTCTTCGCCTACAACGGGATCCCCGTGCTGCTGACTGACGTCGACTCCGCCGCCATCCAACGGGGTCTCGAGCGGGTCCGTGGGCTGGTCCAGGACCTCATCGACTTTCATGCCCAGCGCGCCGACCGGGAGATCCGCCGGATCTCCGATCTCGGGGTCCAACTGACCGACCCGCAGATCGCCGCATTGCGCCATCGGCTGGCCCCGAAGGTCGATTCGGCCCGGGGAAAGCAGATCGTCGACCGGGTCGCCGGGGTGCCGGACCTGGTCGGGTTTGATGGCGTTGACCTCGTGGTGGAGGCCGTCTTTGAACGATTCGAGGTCAAGCGGCCCCTCCTCGAGAGGCTCGACCAGGTGGTTCCGGAACATGCCTTTGTGGCGACCAACACCTCAGCGCTTTCGATCACCCGGCTGGCCCGGGGGCTCCGGCACGCGGGGCAGATCCTCGGAGTCCACTTCTTCAACCCCCCATCGACCTTGCCGTTGATCGAGGTGGTGGGTGGGCTCGATACGCGGGAGGAGACGATCCAGGAGGCTCTCGAGTTCTTCGGTGGGCTCCGCAACCACCGCTCCCCGATGGTCCCGATCCGGGTCAAGGAGTCTCCGGCCTTCGTCGTGAACCGGCTGTTGATGCCGATCTTGAACGAGGCCTGCTTCCTGCTGGACGAAGGAGTGGCCAACGCCCGAGACATCGATCTTGCCATGAAGGCCGGGGCCGGAATGCCGATGGGCCCGTTCGAGCTGGCCGACATGGTCGGACTCGATATCGGGTTTGAGGTCGCCGAAACCCTCTACCGGGACCTGGGCGACCCCAAGTACCGTCCCTCCCCGCTCCTGCGCCGGATGGTCGACGCGGGTCGCCTGGGCCGAAAGACCGGCCGGGGATTCTACGAGTATCTCTGACCGGGACGCACGCTGCCGGCGCGGGTTCCCGTCACGCCGGAGCGCCCGTAACCGACGGGGTCGCCGATGGCCGGGAGACGACCGGGGCGAGAGGATCCGGGGCCGAACGGGGGGCGGGAGGCTTGGGCGGGGGCGGCAGGAGCCGGGCCCTGAGGAAGGCGAGCATTGCGGACCAGGTCCGTTCCGCGGAGGGGAGGTCGTACTCGCGAAGATCGCGGGAGAGGTAGAGCCCCCGGGCTCCGGGAATCTCGAGGATCTCCAGGTCGACCCCCGTCGCTGTGCGGGCATCGACCCACTGATCCCGGGATCGGGCGGCGACGCGATCCCGGCCCCCCAAGGCGAGGAAGACCGGCGCCGTGACCAGGCGCGGAAGCTCGGGGGGATTCAAGGGGACGGGGTAGGCCACGGCCAGCGCTCCGATGGACGCCTCCTCGCTGGCAAGGACCGTGGCGAGGGCGCCTCCATACGAGAGCCCCACCAGGGCCGTCTTCGATGGATCGACCATCTCCCGTTCCCGGAGGGTGCGCAGCGCGTCGGCATAGAGGCCGGTCAGCGTACGGACGGCGGGGGACGAGGCCGGCAGCCCGCCCCGGAACCGGACACCGGCCCGCAGCGACCAGTGCGGGCCCGGGCCGATGCCCTCCGTCTTGGACAGATCGGGGATCATCACCTCGAACCCCTCCTTGGCGAGACGAATCGCAGCGTCCAGGAGCGAGGTAGTGATGCCGTACAGATCGGGAGTCACCAGGGCGATCGGGTGGCGGACCGGTCGCGTGGGCGAAAGGAGGAGCGCCGGGGCCCGTCCGGCCGGCACGGCGGCGGTGGGAAACCAGGTCCGCTCGCTTCGGTACGGGGGCAGGGGGGCCCCCGGGGGGTTCTTGGTCTTGGTCCAGGTCTTGTTCAGAAAGTCGAGGACGCAGAGCTTGAACCGCTCCTTCTGAAGCACAATGACGGCCTGCCGGACTCCGCAGACGTCGCAGACGCCGATCACCCCGCTACCGAACTCGACGTCGGGGAGGTTGAGCAGGCGGTCGTCGTCGCGCATGATTCGATCGGCTGCCGCGATGCCCCCCTCGGTTCTTAACCGTTGCCGAGGCTTCGGTCCCCCGCCCCGACCGGAGGGTGAGCCGGGTGCGGTCCCGCGGCACCAGGACCTCCAGTCCGGCCTGCGCCGCGCGTTGGGCGAGCTCCCGATCGGCCGTTGCGAGCCCCATCCGGTCCTGGAGGGCCA
>JBBYJM010000151.1:0-3394 GCA_043196275.1 Thermoplasmata archaeon | reverse complement strand
CCGGTACGCCGAGGGGCTCCCCGGGGAGCGGTACTACGAGGGCAACGAGCAGGTCGACGAGGTCGAGCGGATCTGCCTCGACCTCGGCCGCCGGCTCTTCGGCTGTTCGTTCGTCGACGTCCGGCCAATCTCGGGGACCGTCGCCAACCTGGCGGTCCTCAAGGCGCTCGCCGAGCCCGGGGAGCTCGTCGGGACCAGCCGTCTCGCCGACGGGGCGCACATCTCGAGCGCCTCGTTCGGCGCCTTCGGGATGCGCGGGGTGAAGCCGGTCTACTACGCCTGGGACCCCGAGCGGATGACGATCGATGTGCCGAGGACCCGGGAGATCCTGAAGGCGGTCCGGCCGAAGCTCTGCCTCTTCGGCCTCTCCTTGTTCCTCTTCCCGATGCCGATCGAGGAGTTGAGGCCGACCCTCGAGGAGATCGGCGCCCGCGGCTGGTACGACGCCGCCCACGTCCTCGGCCTGATCGCCGGGGGCCAGTTCCAGGACCCGCTCCACGAAGGGTGTACGGTTCTCTCGGCGTCGACCCACAAGACGCTCCCCGGCCCGCAGCACGGTCTCCTGCTCGGGCAGACCGAAGATCCCGATCTTAAGCGCAAGCTCGCGTCGGCCGCCTTTCCCGGCGTGACCAGCAACCACCACCTCCACACCATGGCCGCGCTCGCGGTCAGTTTCGCCGAGTCGATCGAGTTCGGCCGGGCCTACGCCCGTCAGACGGTGGCGAACGCCCGGGCGCTCGCCCAGGCGCTGAACGAACGCGGCTTCGAGGTCCTCGCCGAGCCGCTCGGCTTCACCCGGTCCCATACGATCGCCGTCCGCGTCGCCCGGGAGGGCGGCGGCGAGGGGGTCGCCCGCCGGCTCGCCGATTCGGGGATCATCACGAACAAGAACCTCCTTCCGGGCGACACCAGCCCGAAGCACCCCCAGGGGATCCGGCTCGGGACGCCCGAGGTCACCCGGGTCGGGATGAAGGAGCCCGAGATGGTCCGGATCGCCGAGCTGTTCGACGAGCTGCTGCACCGGCAGCGGCCGGCCGACCAGGTGCGGTCCGCCGCCGCCGAGCTCAAGAGCCGATTCACCACACTCCAGTACTGTTTCGGCGCCGGTGAGGCGGCGTACCGCTACTACGACCTCGTCGGCCGGGACCCGTCCTGATCGGCCGTCCCGTCGCTCCCCTCGCGCAGCCGCCGGTGCCGGTCGAGCGCCTCGAGGAACGCCCGCCGGTCGACCGTGACCCCCGGCGGGGGCGCCGAGCGCGGGTCGTTCGGGAGCCCGATCCGCGGCACCCGATCGGCCCCGACGGTCGCGACGATCCGGCCGGCGGCGAGCTCCCCGGCGACCCAGTCGGCCAGATCCTGCGGCGCCCGGCCCGACGGCCAGGCCGCCTCGAGCTCCGCCACCGTACGGGGGCCCCGACGTCGCAGCTCGCGACGCAGCCAGGCGGCCCCGGCCGATCGCCTCGGCGGCGGGCCGGCCGGCCGCCCCGTCGTCGCCCGACCGGGCGGGAGACGGGAGGCGCGGGCGGCGGCGACCGCGAGTCCGACCGCCAGAATCCCCAGGAGCCCGACGACCAGAAGGCCGCCGGTCCCGAGAAACCGGGCGATCTCCGAAGCGGTGGCCTCGAGGCGGCGAATCGCCGATCCGTCCTCGACGGCGAACCCGAGGACGACAAGGAAGGCGACCACGACCAGCCCGGCCGCGGTCGGTCCCACCCCGCTCCGCCGCGTCGCCGCGGACGCGCTCGGAAGGCTGCGCGCGGGCGGCGGGGGGTCTGGGGCCACGATGGGGGCATGGCCCGACCGGTATATCCGGGGTGCGCGCGGCCGGCGATCACCTATAGACCCGCGCTCCGCTCCGGGCCGGGATGCCCCGCGGCTCGGCCGTCTACATCACCCCCCCGAGGCTGGCCCGGTTCCCCCGGCCGGACGATCCGCTGGAGTACTCGAGCCGCTCGGTGCTCTTGGTGGGCGACGGCCGACGCCTGCTCCGGGCCTGGGGTTCCCCGGAGGCCCCCTGGGTGCTCGCCGTCGAGCCGGAGGGCTCCCGCTGGCGGGTCGAGGGCCCCGGGATCCCCCCCGCTCAGCTCCGGGCAGCGGCCCGGGCCTTCCTCTCGCTCGACCACCCCTTGGAGGAGTTCTACCGAAGGGTCCGGCGGGATCCGGTCCTCCGGGGCACCGAACGGCGGTTCCGGGGGGTCCGGCTTCCCCGGGACCCCCATCCGTACGAGTCGCTGGTCCACTCGATCATCGGCCAGCAGATCAGCGTCGGCGCGGCCGCCGCGATCAAACGGCGGCTCCTGGAGCAGGGGTCGGTCCGGCTCGAGCACGACGGGCTCACGATCCCGCACCTCCCCACCCCCGCGGAGCTCCGCCGGCGGGGAGCCGTTGGGCTCCGGTCGGTCGGCCTTTCGGCCGCGAAGGCCCGGGCGCTGCTCGCCCTGACCGAGGGCCAAAACCTCGCCCGGCTCGAACGGACCGACTGGGCGTCCCGACCGCTCGAGGAGGCCGTGGAGGCACTCGTCGAGCTCCCGGGCGTCGGCCGATGGACCGCCGAGAATGTCCTCCTCCGATCGGCCGGACGGATTGATGTCTTCGTGGCGGGCGATCTCGGTCTGCGGGTCGCGCTCGAGCGCTACGGCGCGCTGCCCCGGTCGGCGCCCGAGTCGGACGCCCGGGCCTGGGCCGACCATTGGTATCCGGGCTGGGGGAGCTACGCCACCTTCTACCTGTGGCGGCGGCTCACCGAGGATCGGCTGCGGGGAGCGGCGCGAGAGCCGCGCGGTGCCGGGGCCGGTGGATCGCCCCCGTCGGGGTCAGCGAACTCTCGAAGAGGATCACCTCCCGGGCCGGTACGGCGACCGGTTCGGGGGCCGGCCATCGAAGGTGGGGGGAGGGCGTCCCGGGCCGGTTCCGGGCGACGGTGACGTGGGGAACGAACGGCCGCGCCTCCGGGGCGAACCCCGCCTCCCCGAGCGCCGCCTCGAGGGCCGTGCGGAGGGCCACCAACCGGTCCCGGCCGGGGCCGACGTCGCGGTAGACCACCCGCGGTTCGGCCAGGCTGGGGAACCCGCCGAAGCCGTCCAAGGTGAAGTCGAAGCCCGGCACCCGGGCGGCGGTCCGGTCGATCGCCTGCGCGGCGGCCTCGAGCCCGGAACGGTCGAGCGCCGGAAAGAACCTCAGCGTGAGGTGCCGTTCGGCGCCCGATTCGGCCAGCGGCGGCACCGGTAGGGCGATGAAGGCGCGCATCCGAACCGCACCGTGAGGATCAGCGACCCCGGCGCCCCTTCGGGCTCCGGGACCGGGCGCCCGCCGAACGCCGGTGCGTGCGGTACTCCCGTTCCATCGCGCGGCCGAGGCGGCGCCAGAGGGTGAGGAGCTCCCGCTCCAGGGTGGC
>JBBYJM010000150.1:0-3397 GCA_043196275.1 Thermoplasmata archaeon | reverse complement strand
CGCTGATGGCAGGATCGACTTCGGCCGGCATCGAGTCGGGGGCCGGCATCGAGTCGGGAGGGACGGGAGACTCGACCGCCGTCATCGGGATGACCATCTTGGTGATCGGATCGGCGGCGGGGCTCTACTCGAGCTTCTGCCCGAGCTGGTTCACCGTCTCCAGCGACTTCTTCAACACGAAGGGGCGGACCGGCAACGAGCGTCGCATCCGCCAGGGGGAGGCAGCGGCCACTGCGCTCTCACTCCTCGAGGGCGCAGGATCGACCCTCATCACCCGGAACCTCCTGCCGCTCATCGGGGCAGGGTTGATCTCCGCCGTCATGGTGGCTGGGTACGAGTGGGCGATGGCGCACCCAT
The DNA here is from genome assembly GCA_043196275.1 of Thermoplasmata archaeon. Lineage (GTDB taxonomy): Archaea > Thermoplasmatota > Thermoplasmata > Lutacidiplasmatales > UBA184 > Lutacidiplasma. Next base: position 3,040 of record JBBYJM010000150.1, on the reverse strand, counting down.
CGAGCGACGAGGACCTCTCCGGGGATCTCCTCGGCGTCAGCCTCTACCCCTGGAGATCGCAGGTGTCCAGCCTGCCGGTCCTCCCACGGAGGCGATGAATGCCGAACGTCCCCGGTGTCGTCGTCAACAGCCCCCCCGGCTATGCCCAGGGGCAGATGCACGGCTCCTGCGTGCAGCTCCCCGGCGTCTCCCCCTTCCTCATGCAGCCACTCAGCTACGGCCAGCGCATGTGGCTCTGGATACGGGCGGGCGGCCCCGCGAGCCTGGCTCCCACCATGGCCGCCATCTCCGAGGCGGAGTCCGGCGGGGTGCCCGGCTGCGTCCAGGCCGGCCAGAACCAGGCCAACACCGGATGGGGGCTCTGGCAGATCACGCCCGGCACCTCGGAGAGCCAGTACGGCACCAATCAGGAGCTGCTCAACCCCCTCGCCAACGCTCGGGCGGCGGTCGCCAAGTACCACGCCCAGGGGCTCCGGGCCTGGACGACCTACTCCGACGGCACCTACCAGCAGTTCCTTCCCGCAGCACAGGCGGCGCAGCCAAGCGGGGCGAACATCCCGAACGTGACGCCAGGCAACGCGCCGATGGTGACCCCGACCTCATCGGTTTCGTCGTCGTCCTCCTCTGCCAACTGCGCCTGGAAGATCAACTTCCCCCTCTTCGGCAGCGCCTGCATCGTGAGCGAGTCGGGGCTGCGCGGCCTCAAGGGCGTGGGCTTGATCGTGGGGGGAGCCGTCGTCATGATCGTCGGCATGAATCTGCTCATGAAGGCGGCCAGGGACCAGGGCATCCCCGGCGCCAACGGAGCATCCAGCTTCGGCTTGACCATCAACTCTGGCCTGCGACGCGTGATCTTCGGAAAGGAAAGATCATGATCGAGACGAAGAAGAAGGTCGAGCTCCTCGGCGCCGTCCTCTACGTCGTCGGCACGGGGGCCTATGCCCTCTGGATGATCGACCTTGCCACCCATGGTGGGGTGAGGAGGTTCTTCTCCACCCATCGGAGCGACCTCGACCACTTGCGTGCGCTCATCCTTGCGCAACCCCAGGTGCCCATTCCCCCGGTGGTAAGCTCCGCTGAGGAGCTCATCCGCGAGTCATGGGACAGGACACGGGAGCACATCCGCAGGTTCGGCGAGCTTCCCGGTGAGGAAGGAGCGGAGAATGGCTGAGCTGGAGATGGAAGGTACCGAGGAGGTCGAGCGAGTCGAGGCGGCCGATGTCGAGGTCGTCGAGCAGTCGGGCTCGATCGACTGGAAGCGCGTCGGCATCTACTTCCTGGTCGGCCTCGGGGTCGGGATCCTCGCCAAGGTCGCGAGCACCGTCCTCCGCAACATCCTCCTCGAGCGTGCCCACATGGCAGAACTGGCCCAAGCCGACCAGATGGCCCAGGCCGATCAGTTCTCCTCGACGTCGGAGACGTCCCGTCCCCGTCCCGCTGACGTCGAGACTCCCTCCGCGGCTGCTGAGCCCTCTCCGGCGGGGCTCGATCCCTACCCTCCTGGGGATCAGGCGGCGGAGGGAGAGATCGAGCCCCACCAGTCGGCCTCGATGGCCCACCAGTCGGCCTCGATGGCCCACCAGTCGGCCTCGATGGCCATGGAGGAGATGGAGGGGACGACAGTGGCTGCAGATGCCCCTCTTCCCGGCTACGAGTCGAGCCCTGCTGCACAGCCCGCTCAGCCGCTCAGCGTCGAGGAGCTCGTCAAGCGCCATGCGGCGCGAGTCCACACGGCAGCGGGGCAGCCGGACCCCGCGGCCGGAACCTTCTCCGCCGGCGACCCCGAGGTCCAGGCATCCTCGCCGGCGGCGCTTCCGGGCTATGAGGGGAGCCCTGCAGCGAACCCCGCTCCCCCGCTCACGCCTGAGCAGCTCCTCGAGCGCCACAACGCTCGGGCGAGGGGTGCCCGCTGATGTCCAGTGGAGGAGTCATCCCCTCCACTGATCCTCTCCACCCGCCTGAGTCTCCGGTCGCCCCTGCTGCGACGACGGGGCCGCCGCTGACGCCCGGTCCTAACTGGTCGCGGTCGATGACGGGCTACGGCGATCTCGAGCGCCTCCTCGGCGACATCCGTGAGCACATCGCCGCCATGCACCACGCCATCGAGAAGGCCGCTTCGGTCCCCTCGACCGTGCTCGTAGACGTGATGGGTTCGGGGGTGGTGAGCTCGGCGGGGACGGTGGTCATCTCCTGCCAGGGCCCGGCGATGGGGAGCAACTGGGAGATCCGCCGCCTCGCCATCGCCGGGCCTGACCCGACCGTGGCGCTGGCCGGTACCGCCTACGTCTACTCCGCCCACCAGGCATCGGTGTCGATGACGTCGCAGTGGATCGACGTCGCGGTCAGCCTGCCCTCGAACGCGTTCTACTCGGCCGGCCAGTTCGTCGTGCGCCAGGGCGCCAAGCTCCTCGTCGCCATCCAGGGCGGCACCGCCGGCGATACCGTCGTCGTGGCAGGAGCAGGGATCAACATCCCCGCCAAGCTCGCGCAGGGGGCGGTGATCCTGTGACCGTCTACCGCCTCGGCCTCGAGCTCTGGGGCTTCGACGCCCTCTACTGCCCCTCGGCCGGCGTCCTCGAAGCCTTCACGAAGCTGTCGATCCCCTACCTCGTGGCGGGGGGCTACCTCGGAGGGAGTGGACTGCCGGGACCGGCCTGGACGGCGGAGCAGTGGGCGGCCTGCCGAGACGCGGGCATGAAGTACGCGCTCGGGATCTGGTCGGTAGACTTCTCCTTCGACGGGGCGAACGGTGCCAGCAGCGCCTACCACAACGGTCAGGTTGACTTCTCCGAGGCGACCAAGGCAATGGCGGCCATGGGTCTCGACGGCGTGCCCGTCCTCGACACCGAGCACGCGGAGGCGGGCAGCTCCTTCCTCGTCCCCTACGTGGATGGGTGGCTGTCGGGCCTTTTGGATCCTTCCGATGGGGTGATCTACGACGGCGCCGGCTATGTCGGAGAGGGCACGCCCTGGCGCCCGGGGTGGGGCTCGACCCAGGCTCCTGCTTCTGGGGAGATCCTGCAGGTCGCCGGGAACGTCA
>JBBYJM010000149.1:0-3399 GCA_043196275.1 Thermoplasmata archaeon | reverse complement strand
CGGCGGCAAGATCGTGACCGGCGTGAAGGACCTCACGGCCGCCGACCTCGGGACGGCGAGCCAGGTCGAGGAGCGGAAGGTCGGCGACGACGACATGACCTTCGTCACCGGCTGCTCGAACCCCCGCTCCGTCTCGATCCTGATCCGCGGCGGCACCGAGCATGTGACCCAGGAGGTCGAGCGCGCGCTCCAGGACGCCCTCAAGGTCGTCTCGAGCGTGGTCGAGGACGGGGTCGTCTGCCCGGGCGGCGGCGCCACGGAGATCGACCTCTCAGTCAAGTTGCGGAAGTTCGCCCCCACCGTGGGGGGCCGGGAGCAGCTCGCCGTGGAGGCGTTCGCCCAGGCCCTCGAGGTCATCCCCTGGGCCCTTGCCGAGAACGGGGGCTACGACTCGATCAACACCCTGATCGAGCTGCGCGGCGCCCATGAGGGAGCCCATGCCAACCGCAACGTCGGAGTGAACCTCGCCGACGGCAAGGCCGCCGACATGTGGAAGCTCAAGGTCGTGGAGCCCCTCCGGGTCAAGCGGCAGGCGCTGAGTTCGGCGACCGAAGTGGCCACGATGGTCCTGCGGATCGACGACATCATCGCGTCGAAGAAGTCGACGCCTCCCGCCGGCGGCGGGGGCGGCGGGCACGACCACTAGACTGACGCGGAGCCCGAACCATTTCCTTTCCCGGGGGCGCCCAGAGCCCCCGGGAACCCTCCCACGAGGTGCCGGCCCGATATCTTGAGCCTTCCCGATGGCCGAAGACCGCCGAGCCCCAGCGGAGCAGCGGCACATCCCATCCCCGGGGCGCCACGAGGCCGAGCCCGACGGGGCGCCCGGCGCACTCCCCGATGGGGACCACCAATTCCGGGCATCCCGGATGGCCCGCGATCGCACCGATCGGGAGGGCGAGCTCCCGATGCTGGACCCCCCGGATCGACGCCGGGGTGGACTTGGGGAGAGCCGCCGTGGGGGCGGCCGGCACCAGTAGGATCCGGTCCTCCCCCAAGTGGTGCGCCACCGATCGGGCCAGGATCGACGCGGTCCGGTCGGCCCAATCGGCCTCCCGACGCGTGATCCGGGAGGCGTAGGCAAACCGTTCGGCGATCTCCGGGGCGAATCGGGGGTGGATGCGCTCGATCCAGCGACCGTGGAGCGCCCAGGCGGAGCGGCCCTGGCGGAACCGGTAGGCGTCGAGCCACCGCCTCCGCCCCCCCCCGAAGAGCTTCAGGCTCCGACGCCGGGGGAACCGCTCTTCGATCGCCCGGGTAAGGAGATGATGCTCAGCCTCCGGGAGCAGGTCGAAGGCGTCGCGGACCACTCCAATCGAGCCCACGAGACGATCCTCCGACGAGCCGAAGAGGACCTCCCCGACCCGGGCGAGGGTCGCGGCATCCCGCGCGAACCACCCCACGGTGTCGTACTCCGGCGCCAGGGGAACGACGCCGCGCATCGGGATCCGGCCGTGGGTCGGGCGGAACCCGAAGATCCCGCAGTAGCTGGCCGGGACCCGCACCGATCCGCCGGTGTCGGTACCGAGCGCGAAGTCGACCCACCCCCGGGCGACGGCCGAAGCCGACCCGCTCGAGGAGCCCCCGGGCAGGCAGTCGGGGGCCCGGGGGTTGAGGGGAGTCCCATAGTGGATGTTCCTCCCTTCGAGGCTGAAGGCGAGCTCGTCACAGACGGTCTTCCCTACGAGCGTGGCGCCGGCCCGCAGCAGCCGGCCCAGGACGGGTGCCGTGCTCCGGGCGACCGGATGGCTCCCTCGCCAGTCGGGGTTTCCGGCCGTGGTCCGGGCGCCGGCGACGTCGATCAGGTCCTTGACGGCGAACCGATGCCCCGAGAGCGAACCGGGGGCTTCGGGGGCCCGCCGCAGTCGTCCTCCGGGAACCCAGGCCGTCGTGGCGGTGGATCCCGATCTGGCCTCCACGGTGGCCTAGAGGGCGGCCGGCGATAAAGCTCCCCGCGGCCGCCTCCGGGCATGGCTTGCTTCCCGCGCGCCCCTGGACCCTCCCCCGGACCCGGAAGCCTTCCACCCCCGGCGGGGGTGCGAAGGTTTCATAACGAGGAGCGGATAGGCGGCCCTCGATGCGGACCAAGTCGGTCGAAGGGGTGCTCCGCCTGGACGTGGTCTCCCTGGACCCCCGGCCGGCGATCTACCTCTCCTACGACGGCCTTGCCGGACTCACGCAGCGGCCGATCCTCCACGACCTGTTGGAGGAGATCCAGCGGAAGGGCTCCGAAACCTACCGGGCCTTTCTGGAGGCCATCCGACGCCACCACGCCGGCCAGGTCCATGTCTACTTCTCGGATTACGTGAGCTACGGGATCGGGGGAGGCGACGCCACCGCCGAGTTCTTCTTCGGCGCCTTCCTGGTCCTCCACAACCCCCGGAGCGACTCCGGCCCGGAGGGCCCCGTGCCCGAGCATCTCGCGCTCCACCGACCGGGGTTCGTCGAGCGGATCTCCCTGGAAGCCCCGGCGAGCTGAACTCCCGCCCCTCGTGGGCGCACCCTTTTGCCCCCGAACGACTGGGGGGCCCGGAGCATGGACGAGACCCCTCTGGAGCACGAACGTCGCGCCAAGGTCCAGCGGCTCCGGGCCGCCGGGATCGAACCGTATCCCTGGGCCTGGCCGGATCGGGTGGGATCGGGAGTGGTCCGTCGACGGGCCGAGGAGCTGGCGCCGGGCGCGACCGACCCGGGACCTTCGCTCCGGGTGGCCGGTCGGATCCGCGCCATCCGGACCCACGGACGGACCGCCTTCGCCGACCTCGAGGACGCCGACGGTCCGCTGCAGCTCCTCCTCCGGGCCGACGATCTGGGCGAGGACGCCTACCGGGGGTGGCTGCGCGACCTCGACCCCGGGGATATCGTCGGGGCCGAGGGCCGACCGGCGAGGTCGAAGCGGGGCGAGGTATCGGTGCTGGTCGGGAGCCTCACCCTGCTCGCGAAGGCCATCGCCCCGCCCCCCGAGAAGTTCCATGGGCTCAAAGACCCCGAGGAGCGGCTCCGCCGCCGCTACCTGGACCTCATCGCCTCCGCCGAGAGCCGCCAACGGTTCTCGGCCCGCAGCCGGATCATCTACGAGATCCGGCAGTTTTTCGACGGGGCGGGCTTTCTCGAGGTCGAAACCCCGATCCTGACCTCGGTCGCCGGCGGAGCCTCGGCCGAACCGTTCGTCACCCGCTCCCGCTACCTGGACGAAGAGCTCTCGCTGCGGATCTCGATCGAACTCTACCTCAAGCGGCTCTTGGTCGGCGGTTTCGAACGGGTCTACGAGATCGGTCGCTGCTTCCGCAACGAGGACGCCGACACGACGCACAACCCCGAGTTCAGCCTGCTCGAGCTCTACTGGGCGTACGCCGACTACCACGACATGCGCTCCCTGGTGGAACGGCTCTATGGACG
>JBBYJM010000148.1:0-3408 GCA_043196275.1 Thermoplasmata archaeon | reverse complement strand
CCGCCTCCAAGGCGACGGCTTCGGGGAACCGAACCGGGCGGTTCGCGGGCACGGTCATTGCGTCGCAGCCTGGAGGGCCCCGCCGAAGTTCGAGCCCAGGCCGGTCCCGCTCAGCACCACATGCCCCTGGGCGTTGATGACGTAGTAGACGTCCAAATCCGACTGGGGGTTGTAGAGGCTGGTCCCGTGGGCCGATGCCGTTCCGAGAACCCACCCAGGCTGTCCGGTGTAGCCGTAGGCCGAGGCGAAGGCGGAGACCGAAGGGCCTTCCCCGGTACCGTCGTTGTTGTAGGATTCGAGTTCGAGCACCGTGACGCCCGCGTTATGGTAGCTGGAATAGTACTGCTGGTCGAAGATCTGAGTACCTTCCCCGCACGACGAGCAGAAGGTGGCCACAAACCAGAGTACCAGAGGGTGGCCCAGGTAGGCCCCTAGGGAAGAGGCGGATCCGGAGACCGTAGTGAAGGAAAAGTCAGGGGCGGCCGCGCCGTCCGCCACGCCGGTGACCGGCGGAGGGCGCAGCACGGCGTACGCCGCGAGGGCCGCGATCACGACCACGATGACAATGCCGATGATCCGACCCCGGGTCCACCCCGAGATTCCGGCGCTACGGGACTTGCGGAGCGCCGGCGGCTGGGGAGCGCTCCCCGCCTTGCGGAGGGCGGCTTGGGCCGCGGGGGTTTCCTTGAGCCCCGGGTGTACGGACCCGAGGTGCGAGCGGAGGCGGTCCGCGCGGACTAGGGAGGCACAGGCCGGGCATCGCACGGGGGTCCCGGAACGGCTGCTCTTGGCCATCGCTACTCATGACCTAAAGACCTGAACCGAGGGATAATCTCGCCGTTTAGGATGCGAGCCCTACTTTCGCGGTTGAAACTCTTGGATGCGGAACCCGACCGACTCCCGCCGTCATTGAGGGAGATTCCCCATGGAGCCGCGGAAGGCGGAGGGTTCCGAGGTCGGGATCGACCCGCAGCGAAGCCGCGATCCCTTCGTCCCCATGACCTGGGGATCTGACTTCGGACGGATGGGGCCGGGGCCCTGCCCTCGGTGAAGACGGACGTCCCGGGAGCTCCGAGACGTCCGGAAGGGTGTGGGCTCCGTTACTCGCTCGCCTCCATGAGGATGAGTTCGTTGCCGTCCGGATCGACGACCATGCAGTAGGTCCCCCAGGGCCTCTTCGTCACACCCTCGGAGAACTTCACCCCGTCGCGCAGCAACCGATCGTAGGTGGGCTGGAGTTTACCTCGGAGGTAGATCAGGATCCCGGTGTTTCCCGGCTCGAGGGTTGCGCCTTCGCCGGCTTCGGAGACCTGGCAGAGATGGATCTGCCCTCCCTGGCCCTTTCGGCCCACCGTGATCCAGTGATCGGAGTCGCTAATGACATCAAAGCCCAGCTGGTCGCGATACCAGGCTTTCGATCGTTCCCGGTCCTGAACCATGACAGCGGTCGACTCGATCCAGGTCGTGGGCGTGTTCGGGTGGGCTTTCGCATTCGCATGGGTTGGGGCGGTCATCGGGTGGGGTAGGGAACCGGGGGCGGAAGAACTGAGCGCCGAGGGGATGCAACGGTCCCGGGAGCGGACTGTTTCACGGGTCTCAGAAACCGCGACGGGCCGCGACGCTCCTCTCGTGGAGCGCTTCGGTAAGGGCCGCCCGGAAGGGGGTGAGCTGCTGGGGGATCAACCTTCGGATCCGATCCTCCCGGGTGACCACATCGGTGACGATTCCCTCGACCAAGGGGCGGGCCACGGCCGCCGGAACTTCGGTGATGAAGCCCACCCAATGGGACGACAGCGAGGGGGTCAGCACCGGAACCACCCAGATCCGGGGGCGACGACCGAGGGCTTCCCCGGCGGCCTCCAGCATCTGCCGGTAGGTCCACACCTCCGGCCCGCCGACGTCAAATGCGGCGCCGATCGTTTCGGGAACCCCGAGCGCCCGGATCAGGTACTGGATGAGGTCCATGCGGGCGATCGGCTGGCATCGGGAGTTGACCCACCGGGGGCAGATCATCACCGGTAGCTTCTCCACGAGCTGGATCATCATCTCGAAGGAGGATCCCCCCGGACCGACAATGATCGCGGCCCTCAACTCGGTCAGCTTGACGGACCGGGACCCCAGGATACGGGCCACCTCCCGACGACTTTGAAGATGCGGGGAGAGACGGTCGGTCGCCTCCCCGAGCCCGCCGACATACAGGATCCGTTCCATCCCCTCGGCTTCGGCCGCCTCCACAAAGTTCCGGGCGGCCCTCCGGTCTCGGTCGGCAAACTCGCTGATGTGGGCGCCGCCGCCCATCGAGTGGACCAGGTAGTAGCCGATCTGCGCGCCCTGGAGGGCCGTCCTAAGCCCTCGCCCCTCGGTAAGGTCCACGGGGAGCGCCCGGACCGAAGGGGATCCCGGCGGCACAGAGCCGGGCCCGCGAGCGAGAATCCGCACCCGATGACCCGCACCGACCAGCGCCGGAACCAGTGCCCGTCCCACGAAGCCAGTTCCCCCCGCGACCGCAATGTCAAGGGGGCCCTCCGGGGCGGCCATGCGATGGACTACTCCCTCGGCTAGACAGGAAGGGGGAGGACCCTCTAAACGATACCTCGATCGGTTTCCCCGGCCCGGGGGGCCGCCAACCCTATGCGCTGGAGCGGCTCCGGGGGCCGATGACCCCTCCCGAAGCGGTGCCCGTCCCCCGGGGCCGGCGCCGGCCCACCGCCGTCGCGGTCGCCACCCTGCGCTGCGAGTCGTGCGGGGAACCCACCCCCCACCGGATCCTGAGCCTCAAGGGGGCGGATCGAGCGGCAAAAGGGAGGGCATTTTCGGGAATCGGGCGATGCCAGAAGTGCCGATGGACCCACCCTTTCGAGTCGGTGGCGACCGCCCGACGTTCGCTCCGGGCGATCGTCTCCGAGGGCCCGGTTTCCCGACGAATCGAACTCGACCTGCCGCCCCAGCGCGAGGTCGGGGTCGGCGGCCGAATCCGGTGGGGGACCGACGAGCTGGTGATCCAGCGCATTGAGCTTCCCGGCCAACGATCGGTGGCGCGAGCGTCGGTCCGCGAGGTGGGCTGCCTCTGGCTGACCCCCGACCGCCCCCCCCACGTCCCGGTCTCGATCATCGAAGGACGGCGAACCCGCTCCATCCGCTGGACACCTCCCGAAGGCGCCCAGGTCGGGGTCGGCGATGACCTCCGCCTCGACGGGGAGACCTACCAGGTCACTGGGCTTAGGACCGGGGGGAGGACCCTGCGCCGGATCTCCGGCCCGATCGAGGTGCGGAGCATCGACCGCCTCTATGTGCGCCGGACCTGGAATCCTCCGGCGGGCAGGAGCGACTGGAGGAGCTCGCGGGAAACCCCGAGCTCCCGGGCCAGCTCTCGCTCCCGGTCGTTCCGGGACCGTTCGTCGTCCGGCG
>JBBYJM010000147.1:0-3416 GCA_043196275.1 Thermoplasmata archaeon | reverse complement strand
GGGCCGGCCTTCCTTGTCCCCGGCGGGATCGGCGAGCGTGGCCCAGGCCGGAGGATCGAGGGGGATCAGAGGCAGGCCCACCTCCCGGCGGAAGAGGTTCACCGACTCCGGAGCAAAGCCCGCAAAGTGGTTGTCGAAGTAGACGAAGACGTCATGTCCGTTCCGGTCGGCCTCCCGGGCCGGCGCGGCCCAGCGGCGGACCGCCTCGGTGCGGTCGATCCGGGTCGTCCCATGGGTCGAGGCGGGGAGGGTCGTGTGGTCCCCGATGAACCTCAGATAGACGAAATCGGCGGTGAGGTCGGCCGGCATGTCCCGGTAGGTCAGGTACGACCAGGCGAGGGCCACCCCGAGCTCCCCGAGCCGCTGCGTGAGCGTCGAACGGTGGGGCTCCCGGAACCAGTCGGCGTGCCGGAGCTCGACGGCGTACCGCAGGCCGGGGGCCAGCCGGCTCAGCCGCCGTTCGAGGAACTCCCGGTGGCGCCGGGGGCTGAAGCTCGGCGGGAACTGGAGGAGGATCGGGCCGAGCTTGGGGCCGAGCGCCCGTGCGGTCGTGAGGAACGCCTCGACGGCCTCGGGGGGGGCGGGGGCGTCGGGGTCGAGCAGCGCCCTCGGCATCTTGAGCGCGAAGATGAACCCCTCCGGGGTCACGGCGGCCCACCGGCGGGCGAGGTTCGGCCCCGGATCCCGGTAGTACGACGCGTCGACCTCGACGGTGTCGAACCGACGGGCGTAGTAGCGGAGCCGGTCCGGGTCGGCGATGCCGGCCGGATAGAACCGGCCCCGCCACGCGTCGGAGGTCCAGGAGGAGCAGCCCGTGCGCAGCCCCATATCTTCCGGAGGGCCGGCCCTTCGGATATCCCCTCCCTCGAGCCCGCTACGGCCGTCCGGCCGGTCGGGCGGGCTCGCCGAGCTCGACCGCCGGACGGTGGCGGCACCGGGCGTAGAGCGCGAGGTCGTAGCCGGCCTTGATGATCCCCGCGACCGCGAAGGGGGCGGCGATCCAGGGCCCCCCGGCGGCGACCAGCCCGCCGGCCACGGGGCTGCCGAGCGCCTGGCTGCTGCGGGCGGCGGTGGTGTAGCCGGCCGCGGCGGCCCGGTCGGCCGGGGCGACCACCGACTGGGTGTACGACTGGCGGGTCGGTACATCCATCTGCGAGAGCAGCGACCGGCCGACCCAGAGCACGGCCGCGCCGAAGAAGGTCGGGACGAAGGCGATCCCGATCAGGATCAGGTTCGACGGCAGGTGGCTGAAGACCATCGTCCGGACGAGGCCGAAGCGGCGGGCGAGCGGGACCGCGAGGAGCAGGGAGAGTCCCGCGCCCAGGCTCGAGACCGCGAAGAGGATCGAGAGCTCGGCGAGCGGCGGGTCGAACCGGAGCACGAAGAGGTAGACCACGAGGCTGTTCGCGATCAGCCCGCCGCCGAAGGCGTCGACCGCGAAGAGCGCCGCCAGCGCCCGGACGGTCGAGCGGCCTTCCGGCGAGAGCGCGGCCCGGGTCGGTCGGACCGCCGACCGGTCCACCTCCCGGGAGAGGGACCGGTAGAGCGGGATGAGGCCGACCCCGATCAGGCCGTAGAGCAGGAGGACCGGATCGTGGAGCCCCGGCCCGGGGAACGATAGGGACTGGGCCGAGAGCGGGGCGGCGAGGAGCGACCCCGCCGCGGCCCCACCGTAGCCGAGCAGGCTGTAGATGGCAAAGGCGCGGGTCCGGTCCGCGGGCGGGACCGAGCCCGCGAGGGTCGCCTGCTCGGCGGCGCCGAGCGGGCTCACGTCGGAGCCGCCGGCGACGATCCCGCCGAGCGCCAGGGCGACGATGACCACGGCGAGGTTGCCCGGGGCGAGCCAGAGCAGGAACCCCCCGATCGCCAGGGCGGCCGCATTGAGGGCGAAGATCGACCGGCGGGCGCCGTGGGCCTCCAGGTGGGGCAGCGCGGCGGCCGCCGCCGCGCCGCCCGCGAGCGATCCGCCGAGGAGGAGGCCGATCAGGACGGGGGAGTCGCCGGCGTGGGCGAGGTCCAGGGCGAAGACGATCGAGAGCGCACCGGCGCCGACCCCCCGGGCCGTGCGGGCCGCGTAGAGGACCGCCCGGTCCCATCTCGCCCGGGGATCCGGCCCGCCCCGGTCCATGGGTCCGCTACCAGCGGGAGCCGACAAACTCCTCGATGCACCCGGGCGGGGGCGACGCGTAGGTGGAGCGTCGGCTCGCGACCGCGCCCGTCAGCCGTCGGAGTCCGAGGGCCATCTGGGTGGCGAGGACGACCGTCGCCACCCCGTCGAGGACCAGCGCCCCGTCGATCGTGAAGGGGGTCTCCTTGGACAGCAGGAGCATCGGGAGCCCCCCGGCGGGCAAGATCACCTCGGCGCCGTCGGCGACGAGCGGCCGGACCTGCTCGACGAACTCGGCCCGGACCTTCTGGTACGCCGCCTCGTCGGTGAAGGCCCGCATGAACCCGGGCAGATCGACGTGGATCGGCCGGACCCCGACGACCCGGTCCTGGAGCCCCATCTCGGCGACCTGCCGCTGGTGCCAGGGCACGAAGATCGGGTCGATCGTCACGAGCCCGATCGACCGGCCGAGGGTGCAGGCGGTGAGGAGGTTGGCCTCCCCGAGGCCGACCGTCGGGATCCCGAGCGAACTGCGGGCCTCGAGGAGCCCCGGCTCCTGGAAGTGGCCGATGACGAAGGCGTCGTAGCCCTCCCGCTCGGCCTCGACGCCGGCCCGGATCGCTTGGGCCGCGCATCGAAACTCGGTCAGGGGGTGGAAGAGATGGTCGGGCGGATCGAGGCCCTTCACCTCGAACCGGACCCCGGGGTCGGCGAGTCGATCGAGCCGGGCCTGCAGCCGCTCGATGTACGGGCGTTGCTCGACGGGGTGGACGAAGCTCTGGTACCAGACCTTGACGGCCATTCGAACCCTCGGTGGCCCGGACCAAGGGCCACTCCCTCTTGTTCGTTTCGAGTTCCGGAGCTCCGACGAACCCCCCCGGTCTTGGGTAGGACGGGGATCGGAATCGCGGACTCACCGAGGCAGCGAACCGGCGACGGCCGAGCCGGTAGGGGGGGCTTCGGCCCAGGCCGGCCGTCCCAGGGCCGACGGTGGCGCCGCCGCCGGCACGAACGGGTCCGGTTCCCTCAGGATATCGGCCACCTCCGGGCGGAGCAGCTCGGGCGGGAGCGGCTCCCCGGCCCCCAGGAGCCGTCGGATCCGGCTCTGGCTCGTGTCGATCCGGTCGGCGGGAGTATGGCCGCAGCTCCGGGGCGAGGCCATCCACTGACACCGACGGCAGTAGAAGCTCTCGGCGAACCGGATCGGGACCACCCCGAGGTCCGGGTACTCGTCGAAGATCCGCTGGGCCGCGGTGGGTTCGTAGTATCCACCGACCCCGGCCTGGTCCCGGCCGACGATGTAGGAGCG
>JBBYJM010000146.1:0-3458 GCA_043196275.1 Thermoplasmata archaeon | reverse complement strand
ATCCGCCCGACGCTCCTGAGCCTGCATTTCGCTCCGCACGCGAACCACCGCACCGGCGACGCCACGGTCGAGGCCCGGCTCCATACCGACCGGGGCATCTTCTACGCCTCCCACACCGGTTGGAACCTCCTCGCGGGGCTTGCCGCGCTCATGGACGAACTCCTGACCCAGATCCGCCGGTCCCGGGAGGAACGGTCCCAGCGGGAACGGCGCTCCCTGCGCCGCCTCGGTGACACCGACCGTTCGGCCGATCCGGACCTTGAAGCCCGGCTGAGCGTCGTCGGCGAGGCGGCGGCGAAGCGCCGGAGGCGCCGGCGACCATGATCCCGGGCGCTCCCCGCAATCCCCGGCAGGCCGAGATGATGATGCGCCGGCTCGGCATGGCGACCGAGCCGCTCGACGGTGTCGAGGAGGTCGTGATCCGGACCCGGACCAAGGAGCATTACTTCCGGTCGCCCGAGGTCACGATCCTGACGGTGCAGGGGACCCGGACCTACCAGGTGATCGGGCCCGTCGAGGTCCGCCCCCGATCGGCGACGGGAGCCGCCCCGAACGCCCCCCCGACCCCGGCCGTTCCGGCCGGACCCCCCGAAGAGGATATCCAGCTCGTCATGGAGCAGGCTCACGTCGATCGGGCCGACGCGATCGAGGCGCTCCGGGAGACCCACGGGGCTCCGGCCGAGGCGATCCTCCGGCTCCTGACCCGGTCGCCCCCCGGAAGCGGGTGATGGCCGCGCCGACGGCGCGGATCCTTACGGAGTGCGTCGAGGGCTACCTCTACACGCCCGAGCCGCTTCGGCTCGTGATCTTCCGCCGCCCCCCCGAGCGGGGGCGGATCTGGGTTCCGATCAGCGGGAAGGTCGATCCTCAGGACGGGAGCCTAGAGGCGGCGATGCGGCGGGAATTGGCCGAGGAGACCGGCCTCGTCGACCCCCGACGCGTCGACCCCCTCGAGTGGCACGTGCCCTTCGATGGGCCCCGGGGAGAGCCCTGGCGGCTCCACGCCTACGCGATCGAGGTTCCGGAGGGCTGGAACCCGACCCTGAGCCCGGAGCACGAGGCGTTCGAGTGGACGACCGCGGCCGAAGCCGTCCGGCGGCTCCACTACCCCGACAACCGGGCGGCCGTCGGTCGACTGATCGGCTGGCTCGGAGGTTCGACCGCCCCGCCCAACAGGCGGCCCCCGAACCACCGCCCGTACCGCCGGCGCTGAAGGAAGGCCCCCCCGGAACGGGCGACCGGGCCCCCCCTCCCAAACGTTTAGGGCCGGCGGGGGTCGATCGGGGCCGATGGCCAGCGATCCTCCGACCGGGCCCAGCGCCCGGGTCTTCCCCTCCGTGGGCCCGGCGTTCTTCGAAGCGGTCCGTGCGGCCGGGGCCCGGCGGATCCTCCTCCAGGTGCCGGCCGGCCTTGTCCGGAACGCCCACGACCTGGCCGAGGAGATCGCCCGGGCGGGGGGGGCCCGGGTGGCGGTCGCCGTGCGGCCCTGCTTTGGCGCCTGCGACCTTCCGAGCGCGGCGGAGGCGGGGCCGAACGACCTCGTGGTCAGCCTCGGTCACGCGCCGATCCCGAACGTCCGGCTCGAACGGACGACCTTCTTCGTCGAGATGCGCGATCCGCGGGGTGACCCCGACCGGCTCGCGGGGATCGTCGCCGACGGGGGGCTCCCCCGACGACTCGGGCTGGTCTTTTCCGTCCAGCATCTGGATCTGGCCGACCCGCTCCCGGCGGCGCTCGAGCGCCGCGGCTACTCGGGGGTGATCGGCGCCGGGGACCGCCGGCTCGCCTATCCGGGTCAGGCGCTCGGCTGCAACTACACTTCGGCCGAATCGGTCGCCGACCGGGTGGATGCGTTCCTCTTCCTCGGCACTGGCCGCTTCCACCCCCTCGGACTCGCGTGGGCGACCGACCGGCCGGTCTGGGCCCTCGACCCGGCCCAGGGCCGGCTCGAGCCGCCGATCGACCGGGCGGCCCTGATCGCCCAGCGGCAGCTCCTGGTCGCTTCGGTCCGGGACGCCCGACGCTGGGGCATCCTAGTCTCCGGGTTTGCGGGCCAGGACCGGAGCGCGACCGCCCGGGCGCTGGAGGAGCGGGCGAAGGCCCAGGGCCGGAGCGCCACGATCCTGCGCTTTGACCGGCTCGATCCCCAGGACCTCGAGGGCCGGGACCTGGACGCCTATGTGAGCACCGCCTGCCCGAGGATCGCGCTCGACGACCGGGCGCTCTACGGCCGGCCGCTCCTCACCCCGCCCGAGTTCCTGATGGCGATCGGCGAACTGCCCCTCGCGCCGTACCGGTTCGACACCTATCACTGAGATCGGTCGCGGGCCGCGGCGAGGAAGGCCCGGGTGATCCGGGGGTCGTCCGAGAGCTCAGGGTGGAAGGTGAGTCCCCAGCGAGGGCCCTGCCGCAGGCCGACCACCTCGCTCCCCTGCCAGGCGATCGGCTCGGCCGCCGCGCCGACGCGGCGGATCCGGGGGGCCCGGATGAAGACGCCGGGGAACGACTCGATGCCGAGGGCCGGCAGACGCACCGGCGACTCGAACGACTCGCGCTGGCGGCCGTAGTCGTTCCGCTTGACCGTGACGTCGATCCCTCCCAGGGTCGGAGGGTCCGGCGC
The DNA here is from genome assembly GCA_043196275.1 of Thermoplasmata archaeon. Taxonomy (GTDB): domain Archaea; phylum Thermoplasmatota; class Thermoplasmata; order Lutacidiplasmatales; family UBA184; genus Lutacidiplasma. The sequence continues at coordinate 838 of JBBYJM010000146.1, read as the reverse complement.
CCCCACGGTCGGCTCCAGTCGGTCGCTGAGCAGGATGAGGCCGGCGCAGGTGGCCAGAACGGGCAGCCCCCCCGCCAGGGCCTCCCTCAGCGGGGTCCAGAGGCCGGAGAGGTTCAGCAGCCGGGCCATGGTGGTCGACTCCCCGCCCGGCAGGAAGAGGGCGTCCAGGGACTCGAGATCGGCGGGAGCGCGCACCGTGACGAGTGTCGCCTTCGGGTCGGCGGCGGCGATGGCCCGGAGGTGCTCGGGGACGTCGCCCTGGAGCCCCAGAACCCCGACCTTCATGGCGGGGCAGCGCGCCGAAGCTCCTCGAGGATCTCCCGGGCCCGGTCGAAGCGGATCGCATGCTCGGCGATGAGCCGGGCCACGACCCGGTCGACCTCGTCGGGCCGGGCGCCCGCGTTGGCCGCAAGGTTGCAGGCGTGGAGCTCCATGTGCCCGCGCTGGATCCCCTCGGTGGCGAGCGCCCGGAGCGCGCCAAAGTTCTGGGCCAGGCCGACCGCGGCCAGCACCTGGGCCAGTTCGGCGGCCGAACCGACCCCGAGCAGCTTCACGTTCGCCTTGGCCGTCGGGTGGACCGCCGTGGCGCCGCCGATCAGCCCGATCGCCATCGGAAGTTCGATCGTCCCGACGAGATCGCCGGCCGAGTTGCGCTCGAAGTGGGTGAGCGGACGGACCCCGCCGCCGTCCTCCCGGGCGGTCCAGGCGGCGTAGGTGTGCGCCCCGCTTTCGATCGCCCGGAAGTCGTTGCCCGTCGCGAGGACCACGGCCGAAATGCCGTTCATGATCCCCTTGTTGTGGGTCGCGCAGCGGAACGGGTCGGCGAGGGCGAGCGCGT
>JBBYJM010000145.1:0-3469 GCA_043196275.1 Thermoplasmata archaeon | reverse complement strand
CCGGTCTCGTCGCGTACTTCGGGGTTACCGAGGTGGCCCGGCCCCGCCCGGGCGAACTTTTCCTCATCTCCGCTGCCGCCGGGGGAGTGGGATCGGTCGCCGCCCAGATCGCCCGGCTCCGGGGCCTCAAGGTGATCGGGATCGCCGGCGGCCAAGCCAAGTGCGACTGGCTGCTCCAGGAGGCCCACATCGATGCCGCCATCGACCATCGATCGGAGGATCCGGCCGCCCGGTTGAACGATATCTGCCCGGACGGGATTGACATCTACTTCGACAACGTCGGGGGGCCGATCCTGGACCTTGCCCTGGAGCGGCTCCGACCCCATGGCCGCATCGTACTGTGCGGACTGACCGGCCGTTACGCCGATCCGAATCCCGCATGGGGTCCGACGAACTATAGCCGGCTCATCATGGTGAACGGCCGGATGGAAGGGTTGCTCGGCCGGGACTACTTTGACCGCTTCCCGGAGGCGATGGCCGCTCTCCTCAATAGGGTCCGGGAGGGCCAGATCAAAGTCAAGGAGGATGTGGTCGTAGGGCTGGACGGCGCACCCCGGGCGCTGGCCCGACTCTTCTCCGGGGAGAATGTCGGCAAGCAACTGGTGAAGGTTGCCGATCCGGTCCCGATCGAGTGACGGACCGGCCGAGTGCCCCCCGAGCGGTCGTTTCGCCCCAGTTCCTCCCTAACGGAACAGCGGGGTCCGTAACCTCCCGAGGACATTCCGGATCGGTATCGCTTCCCGCAGATCCCGCTCTGTTCGGTCGCTCATCGCGTCCGCCGTCGGACGACGACCCGCTCCCGGTCGGGGCTCCTTCCGTGACCCAGGGGCGGCTCACAGGGGTGTCTCCCTGCGGCGAAGTTCCCTCGGGCCGATCCTCCTGGGTTTCCGGCTCGGCCACCGACAACTCGGGTTCTCGGTCGGAGGGCTGACCGGAAAGGAGAGGGATCCCCCGAAGGACCACGGAGTTGAGCTGTGGCCCGGATGGGACCCGCGTCTTCCCTGTCGCCGCATCCGCGACTTGAACGGCGGACTTCGAGACTCCCGCTCAGTGAATGGCTCCACGACGATATCGCAAGTTCCATCGCCAACCTCGCCAAAGCATCGCGAGGATGGTGCCCACTCCGACTCCGTTGAAGAGGATGCTGTCGTCCGTGGGGTAGACGCCCGGCCGACCGGCGGCCGACCGTACCGCGGAGAGGAGGCTCGGAAGCCGGCCCGGAGGAATCTCGAGCGGTCGTTCGAGTGGCTGATACTTGGCCCGAAGCGGATAGTCGAGACGGGCCGTTTGGGTCATCTCAACGTGACCTCCCAGGATCCACCGAACCGGGCGCTCCTCGACGAACCGAGCGATCCGCTCGATGCTCGTCCGATACGCCGGCATGTCGAAGATGTAGATTCTCCCGGGGCAGATCGTGTCCCCGGTCAACAAGACCGTCGTCCAGCGATCGTACACCGCGATGGAGGCGGGATGATGGCCGGGGATCGGGAACACCTCGATCGTCCGGCCCCCGAGGTCGAACGGTTGGGGATCGCAGTGGGGGCCGGTGAGACCGAAGAAGCGATGGACCTCCTCGGGGCTTCGACCCACAATGCGAGTGTTGGGCCGATCGGCAAACTGCGCGTCACCGCCCGTATGGTCGGTATGCGAATGGGTATGGGCCACGACCAGCTCGTACCCGGCGCGCGGGTGGGCCTTCAGCCAAGCCTCCACCAGCGTGTCGATCGTCCGGCGAATCGGGAACCGTTGGGGATCTGAGGTCGTCCCGGTATCGAAGAGAATCGCGCGCTCGTTACCCAAGAAGAGGTAGAGGAAGGGGGCCTCGTAAGAGACATCCTTGGATTCACGCAAGATGTACGTGGCCGGCTCGTAGGCATGCACCTGGATCGGGGGATCGGTACGTTGTCGAGGGGAGGGAGATCCGTGAATCCATCGCACTCCGAGGTCGCCCTTCGGGCGATCCGGACGGCCGAAGTCGAACCCCGGGCCGCTCATGGCGACTCCGACCGGGAAACGCGGTCGGATGAACCGGGCCCGGCGCTATTTCGGCGGCGACTCGGGGGTGCACCGAACCGGGAGGAGGCGTTGGACTCGGCCCGGTTTAGGATGCCGGTCCAGAGCAGGCGTTTCACGGTCGGGAAAAGTTGCTTCGGGTCGAGCTTGAGTTGCGATGTGAAGGCCCAGTCCACCCGGAGGCCGTCCAGCAGCCCCAGGATCAGCGCGGCCGTCGCGTTCGTATCAAGATCCGCCCGGAACTCACCCGAACGCTTGCCTTCCGCGAGCAGATCGCGGAAAAGACCATGCACGCGCTTGTACCGTGCGTCGACTTGCGCCCGCAACTCCGGGGAGAGCAGGGCCGACGCCGTGAACTGCAGAGTCAATCGGGCCCGCTCTCGATCTGAGGCTGTCCCCGGTTCGAAGAGACGTCGAGTGAGTTTGAGGACACGGTCCCGGGCCGACTCCCCCTCCCGAAACTGGAGCACGGTGCCCTGGACGCGGCTTTCGAGCACCCGATCCTGCAGGGCGATTACAAGGTTTGCCTTGCTCGGGAAGTGACCGTAGACGGCCCCCTTACTCAGGCCGCTCGCTCGCACGATCTCATTCATCGACGTTCCCTGGACCCCACGGTCAGCCACCAAGTGCAGGGCGGCATCTAGGATCCGACCTCGTACCTCCGCCCTACGGGACTCGCTTAGTTTCGGCACAGGAGCGCCCAGTACATTGGACTAAATAAACCGACCGGTCGGTTTTTTTGTATAGCGCATCTCCATGGCCCTCTCCCGTGTCGAGGTCTTGTAGTGGGCAGCCCGATGCCGGAGGTGATCCCGCGAGCTTTTTGGAATGCACGGCCTTGATCGACCGACGGATCGACCTCGCGGTGCTGCACGGTCACGCCGCGCTCTCGGTCGAGGCAGAGGGCCGATGGCTGGGAGGGGTGCGGCTGAAGGACCTCTTAGAGGTACCCGCCGAGGCCCGGGAGAAGCTACGGGTCGCCGACCTCGCCCGGCCCGTCGAAGTCCGCCTTCCCAGCCGCCTCTCGGCGCTCGACGCGTTGCGTCAGATGGAGCAGGCGCAATCTCACCCGGCCGCGGTCGTTCTGGAGGAGGACCCTACCCAGGTGCTCGGGCTCGTCGCCCGCCGCGGCCTCCGGACTCCTGCCCTTGACATCGCCGAATTCTCGGGAGGCTGAGCCCGGGGGTTGGGGCACCGGACGCGGTGCCGGCCGGTGAACCTCCGACGGCAAGGACATCAGGACCGGTCGAAGCGGCTCTCTCCTAGGCTGAGGTATGCCGGCAACGCGGACGACCGCCGTTCGCGGGCGATGGCGGGTCGGGCCTTTAGACGAACATCAGCTTCCAGAGCTCATCGGGGAGAGGGTAGCATAGCTCGATCCGCTCCACCACGGCTGGCGGCGCTCGACTGGATCGAAGAATCCCTGTTCATCTACGGCCTCCTCGACTGGATTCGA
>JBBYJM010000144.1:0-3482 GCA_043196275.1 Thermoplasmata archaeon | reverse complement strand
CTCGAGGGAGCGGGGGTCCGGCTCCGCCGGTCGTTCGGCCAGCGGGAGGTTCCGCTGCTGGACCCGTTCCTGCTGCTGGACCATTTCGGATCGGAGAACCCGGCCGACTACATGGCCGGCTTTCCCTGGCACCCCCACCGCGGGATCGAGACGGTGACCTACATGCTGGAGGGGCGGGTCGCCCACGGCGACACCCTCGGCCACGAGGGGGTGATCGACCGGGGCGACCTCCAGTGGATGCGCGCGGGCAGCGGCATCATCCATCAGGAGATGCCCGAACGGGCGGAGGGACGGCTGGACGGCTTCCAGCTCTGGGTCAACCTGCCGGCCCGGGAGAAGATGTCGACGCCCCGCTACCAGGGGATCACCTCCCGGGAGATCCCCGAGGTCGAGCTCACGGACGGGGCCCGGGCCCGCGTCGTCGCCGGCCGGTTCGCCGGGGTCGAAGGTCCGGTCCGGGGGATCGCCGTGGATCCGACGTATGTCGACCTCGCGTTGCCCCCGGAGTCGACCCTCCGGCTACCGACCGCCCGCGGCTACACGGCGGTCGTCCATGTGGTCGAAGGAGCGGGCCGGTTCGCGCCGGAGCCCGCCCCGATCTCCCCCCGCGGAGAGACGATCCTCTTCGGGCCGGGCGACGCCATCGAGGTGCGGGCCGGGCCCTTTGGGCTGCGGTTCCTCCTCGCCGAGGGCCGCCCGATCGGCGAGCCGGTCGCCTGGCACGGCCCGATCGTGATGAACACCCCCGAGGAGATCCAGGAAGCGGTGCGGGATCTCCGGCACGGAGGGTTCTTCCGGCACCGTCAGCCGATCTACGAGGAGTGAGGAGGGGGGGAGGCCAGCTCCGCGGCGAGCCTCGGCCGGGCGGCCCGGAGCACTGCGACCGACTTGCGCAGTTCGTCGCGGTCGACCGACTCCTCCGTCGTGTGGTCCAGGTGCGGGTCTCCGGGTCCGTAGACGGCGGCCGGAACCCTCCAGCGAGGCGCGACCAGATTCACGTCGGAGGTCCCCCCCTTCCGCCAGAGGGTGGGCACCCCGCCGACGCTCCGGATCCCCTGCTCCAGGGCCCGGACGACCGCCGTCGACCTCGGAGTCTCCCAGGCTTCGATGCCCGTATCGGGCTCCCAACGGCCCCCCTCCGGAAGCGGGGGAAGCCGCGCTTCGACCGCGGGAACCGAAAGGCCCGGGGGCAGCCGAATGTCCAAATCCATTTGGACCGCATCGAGATCCGATCCCGGCTCCGGCCGGATCCCGAGCAGTTTCCAGGTAAGGTGGCGGAACCCGGTCGCGCTCCTTGGACCGATCGCGGCCTCGAACTGCCGCAGGTAGTCGATCGCCCGCTCGGTCGCGGTCGGATCCGGGGCCGAGCCGTGCCGACGGGGCGCGGTGATGCGGCCCACCCGGTGGAGCATCCCCTTGTAGCCGATCGCGACCCCGTCCCAGCGGTTGGGTTCCCCGGCGATGACCGCGTCGGGTGCGGGGCGGTCCGCAAGGTAACGGGCGCCGCGGCTGTCGGTCTCCTCGCCGACGGCCGCCACGACCGTCCAGCGTCCGACCTCCGACCCGCCGACCCCGGCCGCGAGCGCGGCCGCGAGCGGGCCCTTCGCGTCGCAGGCGCCCCGCCCGTGGATCCGACCCTGATCGAGCCGGACCGGGAGCTCTCCGATGACGGTGTCGATGTGCCCCAAGAAGAGGATCTCGGGATTTCCGGTCCCGATCGAGGCGATGCCGTTGCCGACCGCGTCGATCCGCACGGCATACCCCAACCGTTCGGCGACGGCGGCGAACGCCTCGACCCCCGCAGACTCCGTCCCGGAGGGACTGTAGGCCCTCAGGAGCTCGAGCAGGATCTCCGACTCATCCACGGCCCAGGATCTCCCGGAGGGCGTCGAGCGCGCCGACCCACTCTTCCTCGGAGATGACGAGCGGCGGCAGCAGCCGGATCACGTTGGCCCCGCCCGAGATGGCGAGGTACCCCTTCGAGCGCAGCGCCTCCAGGTAGGGGGCCGCCCGGCCCCGGAGCTCGATCCCGATCATGAGACCGAGACCCCGGACCTCCCGGACCACCGAGTCCGGCAGCTCCGCGAGCCGATGGCGGGCGATCTCGCCGAGCCGTTCGGCCCGTTCGGCCAGCCGTTCGCGATGGGCGTACTCGAGGGCGGCGATCCCCGCCGCGCTGGCGAGGGGGTTGCCGCCGAAGGTCGACTGGTGGCTTCCCCGGAACGCCGCCTCGACGGCCGGGGTGGCGATCGTCGCCCCGATCGGCACCCCTCCGGCGAGCGACTTGGCGGCCGTGACGATATCCGGGACGATCCCCGACCGCTCGAGCGCCCAGAACCGTCCGGTCCGGCCGAGACCGGTCTGGACCTCGTCCAGGATGAGGAGCGCCCCATGGGCCGACGCGACGGCCCGGGCCTCCCGGAGGTACCCCTCGGCGGCCGGATGGACTCCGCCTTCCCCCTGGACCGGTTCGAGCAGGACCGCCGCGGTGCGGTCGTCGACCGCCGCCGCCAGCGCCGCCGCATCGTTGTAGGGGACATGGGCGAACTCGGGGACCAGCGGCTCGAACGGCGCCCGGAACTCCGGCCGCCAGGTGGCGCTCAGCGCGCCCAGGGTGCGGCCGTGGAACCCCCGCATCGCGGCGACGATCCGGGGCCGGCCCGTGGCGGCCCGAGCGAATTTGATGGCCGCCTCGACCGACTCGGTGCCGGAGTTCGAGAGGAAGACCCGGTCGAGCGGCGCCGGCAACGTCGCCGTCAGCGCACGGATGAATTCGGTCCGGACCGGGGAGGCGAAGGAGCCGGCGAGCTGGAGCAGCTCCTGGGCCTGCCGGGCGATCGCCGCGACCACTTCGGGGTTGGCGTGGCCCACGTTCGCGGTCCCGTGGGAGGCGCCGAGGTCCAGGTACCGGCGGCCGGCCGAATCCCAGAGATGGGCGCCCTCCCCCCGGACGATCTCCAGGGCGTGGCGGGGGAAGGAGGCGAACTCGCCCGGGGTCCGGCCGCTCACTCGATCACCGTCCCCTCGCCCCCGAGCGCCCGGTCGATGGGGCGGTCGACCGCCGACGAGGCGATCACGACCCGTCGAACCCCTTGGGCAAGGGCCTCCTGGGCGGCCACGAGCTTCTTGCGCATCCGGCCGGCGGCGACCGGTAGGTACGCCTCGATCTCCGCCTTCGGGATCCGGGGGATCCGGCTCGACGGATCCGCGACGTCCCGGAGGAGCCCGGAAACATTGGTGAGCAGGAGCAGCGCCTCGGCCCGGAGCGCCCCCGCGACCGCCGCGGCGGCCCGGTCGCTGTCGACGTTGATCACCTCGCCCTCGGGGGTCACCGCCGGGGGCGAGACGACCGGGGTGTAGCCGTGGTCGAGGAGGAGGCGCAGGAGCCGGTCGTCGACCCGGGCGACCGTCCCGGACCAGTCGTCCTTGACCCGGAGGATCTTGCCGTCGACCACCGATCGGGCACCCTCCTTCCGGGGACC
>JBBYJM010000143.1:0-3483 GCA_043196275.1 Thermoplasmata archaeon | reverse complement strand
GGAGCCGGATCTTCCGCCGCCGCTCGAGGTGCTCGATGCGCTCCGGGCCTCGATCGATCGCCCGGGAGATCACCGGTACTCCTCCTCCGCCGGGGAACCCGAACTTCGGCAGGCCATCGCCCGGTTCCTGAAGCTCCGGTTCGGGGTCGTCGCCGACCCGGAGCATGAGGTGGTGGTCCTCCTCGGATCCAAGGAGGGGCTCACCCTTATGCCTCGGCTGCTCCGCACCAGACGCGAGGTGGTAGGGATCCCCGACCCCGGCTACCCCGCCTACGAGTCGGCCGCCCAGTTGGCGGGTGCCCGACCGGTGCGGTGGCCGCTGATCCCGGAGGAGGGCTACGCTCCCGATTGGGATCGCCTCCCGGCGCGGGCCCGGCTGGTGTACCTGAACTACCCGAACAATCCGACCGGTCGGATCGCCGACCGGGACCAGCTCCGGGCTGCGGTCGAGATGGCCCGCGACCGCGGCTTCGCCCTGGCCTACGACAACGCCTACTCCGAGATCAGCTTCGGGGACCGGCCGGCGCCTTCGATCTGGGAGGTCCCCGGGGCCCGGGAGGTGGCGGTGGAGTTCCACTCCTTCTCGAAGACCTTCGGGATCCCGGGGTGGAGGCTCGGCTTCGCTGTCGGCCCCCGCCCACTCATCGCGGCGATGATCCGCTACAAGAGTCAGGTCGACTCCGGCCCGGCGCTTCCCCTCCAGCGGGCCGCCCAGGCGGGGCTCGCCCTCTACCGCGGACCGCGCAGGCCCGCTCCAATCGAGCGTCGGGTCACCGAGTACCGGCGACGCGCGCTCCAGCTCTGCCGGGGCCTGGATCGACTGGGCTACGCAGTGGAACCGCCCCAGGGCGGACTCTACGTCTGGCATCGGGCTCGGCTCGCCTCCGGGGCCGAGGAGGCGGAACGCTGGCTTTCCCGGTATGGGATCTTGGTTACGCCCGGTGGCGCGTTCGGGCCGGCCGGGGCGCCGTTCGTCCGCTGGTCGGTGACCCGGCCGTCGAACGAGATCGCCTCCGCGGTGCAGCGGTTGGGGGAGCCCCCGAAGAGGTTCGGGGTTCGGCCAGCCGGACCAAGGTGGCCGTTCCCTCGACCCCCGGGATCGAGCGGATCTCGTCGAGCGCCCGGTTGAACTCGCCGATCGACTCCCGTTCGATCGCGACGGCCGCATCAAACTCCCCGGTGGTTTCGAAGAGGTCGGTCCCGATCGCTCCGAGCCGACCGAGGACCCGGCTCGCCGCTCCCGGCGAAAGGCGGACCAGGACCAGTCCTTCCGAACCGAGCGGGGTGGTCCGAACCGTGAACTGTCGGATCGTCCCGTCCCGGATCAGGCGGGCGATGCGGTACCGTACGGCCCCCTCGGTGAGGCCGATCGCCGATCCCAGGCGGGCGTTGGTGATCCGAGCGTCCTGGCGCAGCCAGCGCAGGATCTCCTGATCGTACCGGTCCACGAACCGAAGAGGGGCGATAGAAGATAAACCCGCCTCCCGGCGACGCCCCCGTCCTACCGGCCCCCCTGGCGGATCCGGCGGATGAGGGCCTCCGGATAGGCGGTGACAGACCGACGGGCCCGGGCCAGCGGGGCGCCCGACGCCCGGGCCACCGCGAAGGCGGCCGCGGGGGTGAGGAGATGCGACGGCTCGTGGGCGTCACTGTTGACGACGGTCAGCGTCCCGCTGGCCTCGGCCATGGCCGCGACCCGACCGTTGGCGAGGCCGTGGGTCGTGCGGCCCGAGAGCTCGAGGTAGACGCCGTTCGCCCGCGCCCGTTCGGCGTCGCGGAGATCGAGCAGCCCCGGGTGGGCCAGCACGTCGATCTCGGGATTCTCCACCGCCGCCCGGTTGGTCCCCGGGGCGACCGGCTCGGCCAAGGTCTCTCCGTGGACGAGGATGATGCCGGCGCCAGCCCGACGCGCCCGCCGGACCGCCTCGTCCAGGCGTCGGGGAGGCACATGGGTGATCTCGACGCCGACCCAAACCTCGAGCTCGGGGGTCGAGCAGCCTTCCGAAGCCGCCCGGAGCCGAGCCACGGTCGACTCGATGTCCCCAAGCCCCACATGGTCCGTCACGGCCAGGAACCTGTGGTCGAGCACCCGGGCCCGCTGAACGAGCTCGGGGAGGCTGAGCTCGCCGTCGCTGATCAGCGTGTGGGTGTGGAAGTCGGCCCTTCGGGTCATCGCGACCGCCGCTGGTCGAGCTCCGCTCCGATCTCGTCCCATCGGATTCCCCGGGCGCGGAGCAGGACGGCCAGATGGAAGATAAGGTCGGCCGACTCCGCCACGAGCCGGGATCGGTCCTCGGCCAGCCCCGCGACGACGACCTCGCTCGCCTCTTCGCCGACCTTCTGGGCCCGGAGGAGCGGATCGCCGAGAAGCCGGGCTACATACGAACCCTCGGGCCTCCGCCGATCCCGGTCCCCGATCGTCCGGTCCAGCTGCTCGAGGCTGCTTGTTCGGGACGGGGAGGGTTCGCCGAAGCAACTGGTCGCTCCCGTGTGGCAGGCCGGCCCGGTCGGCCGGACGAGCGCCAGCACGGTATCGTGGTCACAGTCCCAGCTCAGGTCGACGAGAAGGAGCCGGTGGCCCGACGTCGCCCCCTTCTCCCAGAGTTCCCCGCGGGACCTCGACCAGAAGTGCATCCGGCCCGTCGCGAGACTCAGTTCGAGGGCCTCCATATTGGCCCAGGCGACCATCAGCACCGCGCGAGTCGCCGCGTCTTGGACGACGACGGGGACGAGCGTCTCATCCGGCATGGAGCCCCTCGGGCCGGATCGGAACGCCCCGGAGCCGGAGCGCGCGCTTGATCCGGGGAATCGTCAGGCGACCGTCATGCAGGAGGGAGGCGAGGAGGATCGCCTCGACCCGACCGTCCCGGGCGAGATCGAGGATGTGGCCGATGTTGCCGCAGCCCCCTGAGGCGATCAGCGGGGGGGCCACCGCCGCTCGGACGGCGGCGTAGAGCCGCCGGTCGTACCCGGACCGGGTTCCGTCCCGGTCGATGCTCGTGACGAGGAACTCCCCCGCACCTTCCCGGGCCGCCCGTCGGGCCCAGGCGACGACGTCCCAGGCGGTGGCGGTCGTCCCGGCCGACGAGCGGACCGCCCAGCCGTCGCCGTCGCTCCGGACGTCGATCGCCGCGACGACGCACTGGCGGCCGAACTCCCGGGCGAGCTGCCGGAGGAGTCCGGGGCGCCGGAGCGCCGCCGAGTTGACCGAGACTTTGTCCGCACCGGCCCCGAGGAGCCGGCTCGCCGTCGAGACCGAGTCGATTCCGCCGCCGACGGTGAGGGGGATCGATAAGCCCTGGGCGACCGACCGGACCAGCCGGAGCGACGGCCCGCGCCGCTCCCGTGTCGCGGCGACGTCGAGGAGGACGATCTCGTCGGCCCCCTGGCCCTCGTACCGAAGCGCCGCCGCGGTCGGATCGCCCCGGTCGCGTAGGCCCTGGAACCGGACCCCCTTGACCAGCCGTCCCGCCCGGACATCGA
>JBBYJM010000142.1:0-3494 GCA_043196275.1 Thermoplasmata archaeon | reverse complement strand
GGGGTCACCGGGGAGAGGAGCCGCACCCAGAGATCTCCGAGACGACGGGTGGTGGCGCTGGGCGCTCCCCCCCGGACGACAAACCGCCGCAGGGTGGCCGGGATCGACACGTAGACCGTCTCGGCGTAGCTCCGCAGGTCGAGCCGGTCGAGTGCCGCGCGGCCTCCGATGACCTGCCGGGCAAATTCGCTCTCGAGCCAGCCTTCCAGCTCCGGGGGGCCGTCCCCCTCGCCTCGGGTCCATCGGACCAGCCGCTCCACTTCGCTGAGTCGGCCACGGACGGTTTCGACGAGGTCGGGATCCCACTCCCGATCCTGGCTCGGGGAGGATCCGAGGGTGTACAGGAGCCGGAGGGTGTCGGCCCCCCACTCCTTAAGCGCCCAGGCAAGCGGCGGTACCGCCCCGCCCTTCGTCCCGATGTCCTTCTTGGAGATCTTGGCCCCGGACGGGTTGGTCACCCAGCCGTGGACGAAAATCCCGCGGGGGAACTTCTCGGGGGGCAACAGCTTCGCGTGGGTGAAGAGGAAGACGGGGAAGTGGACCCGCTTGTGCCCCTTCCCGCCGATGTTCCAGTCGAGGGGATACCAGTACTCGAACTCATCCCTCAGCTCCCGCTGGAGGGCGGGGTCAACCTTCGGCTCGCCCGGCCCCTCCCCCAGAAAGACGAAGTCGAAGAGAGCGTCGGTGAGTTGGTCGACCGAGAGCCTCCCGTCCCGCACAAAGCGGCGCACGATGAAATAGGCCGGGTAGAACGTGGAGTCGGCGATCGGCTCAATGGTCCACTCGGGTGCGAAGGGGAACGGCGTTCCGAGCCACGGGCCCCGCCGGATGCACGGTCGGTCATCCAGCCACTCCACCACTTCGGGCAGCTCCCGGGCATAGTCGTCCGGCAGAACCCGGAGCCCGGGCAGCCGGGGCCGGACCTCGGCCTTCCAGGCGGACTGTCCGTAGGCGAGGAACCACTGGTCCGGAATCCGTCGGATGACGACGGCGTGACCGTTCCGACAGACGACCGGCTCGGAGAACTGCCGGTACTCGATCCCCCCCAACGCTCCGAGCAGCCGCGCCGCGACCGCCTCCCGGACCTCCCGGACCGGGCGTCCGTTCCAGTCCCCGACCGTCATCCGGCCGCGGATCAGCTCCAGACGGTACAGCCGCTCGGTCGCTTCCGCGAGCGGCCCGCGATCGTCGAGGGACCGGGCGTGGGTCGCGCGGACCGCCCGCTCGGCCGGGCAACCTTCCGAAGCCCGCAGCTCCCGTTCGGAGCCGCTCAGCGGGGCGTCCCCCGGGATCTCCAGGACCTCGATCGGCGAAGGCAGCGAGCCGCGGAGCTCGGGAGAGAGCTCCTGCACCGCCAAATAGTCGGCCGGCGCGTGGGCCGGGACCGACATCACGACCCCGGTGCCGATCCCGGGATCGACGATTCGGCTCGCCAGAACGGGGACCCTCCGACCGACGAGCGGGACCTCCGCCGTCCGACCGATGATCTCGGCGGCCGCCACCGCTTCCCCGAGCTCGCCGCCCTGCTGCTCGATGAGTCGGGGGGCGGCCGCCTCGCCGACCAGGTATCGGCGACCCTGGTAGGTCCAGCCCCGGAGCGGTGCGCTCGGGTGGAGCCAGAGGTTCGTGACCCCGTAGACCGTTTCGGGGCGGAGGGTCGCGGCGAGCAGGATGCGTCCGTCGTCCAGGGCGAACGGGACCGCGGTGTAGAGGACGACCTCCGCGCCTCCTCCCGAAGAGAGGTCGGTCTCCGAGGCGTCGACCGCGACCGGCCCGCAGATCGGACAGACGGGTGCGAAGTACGCCTTCTGGACCAGCCCACCGCGATCCCGGAGCCGGTGGAACTGCCACCGAATGAACGCCCGATAGTCGTCGTCGATCGTGGTCAGGCTGGCGGTCGGATCGACCAGGATCCCCATCGAACGGAAATCCTCGAGATACCGCTCCCCGAGGAACCGGGCGGCCGCGGCCGGATCGGTGATCCGCGATCGCTCCTCGGGCGGGACGCCGCGTTCGTCGAGCGCCCGGCGGACCGCCGGGTCCCCGTCTCGGACTTTGCCCGCGAAGACGACGGCCGGTAACCCTGAGGCGTGCACCCCGGTGGGGAAGAAGACCTGCTCCCCCAGCATCCGGTGGTAGCGGTGGAGGATATCGGCGTAGACCAGACCCAGGAAGTGACCCACGTGGAGAAACCCGCTCGGCCCCGGATAGGCGACCAGGGCGTAGAACTTGGGGCATCCCTCCCGGCGCCTAGCGATCGGGATCCCCGCACGGGCCCAGGCATCCTGCCAATAAGCGGCCCGATCGGCGTCCATGGCCGACCGAGTCGGGGGCCGTATTTGAGGGGTGTGCGGGCATGCGGGCGGTCCGGCGTGGGCGGGGCCCCGAAACCGACTTGGCGGGATCCTTCCGATACCCTCACCCGAGCCGGGGGTGACCTCCACAAAGAGCCTTGAACCGTGCCGCCTCTGGGATCGGGCCCCATGCGCATCATCGAGGTATTCCATTCGCTCCAAGGGGAGGGGGTGCGGACCGGAGTACGGACCTCCTTTATCCGCACGGCCCGGTGCAACTTGCGCTGCAGCTGGTGCGACACCCCCTACTCCTTTGGTCCCGGCGTCGAACGGTCCATCCCGTCGCTCCTCAAGGAGATCGAGGGTCACCGAACCCGAGAGGTCTGCCTGACCGGCGGCGAGCCACTGCTTCAATCCGAGTCGCTGGCCCTGGTCCGGGCGCTCGCCGCCCGGGGCTACACCACGGTGATCGAAACCGGGGGGTCCTTGGACATCACCCCGTACCTTTCGATCCCCCGGACGATCCTGAGCGTCGATGTGAAGTGTCCGTCCTCGCGGATGGACGCCCGCAACCGGTGGAGCAATCTCCCGAAGCTGCGCCCCCGCGACACCGTCAAGTTCGTGATTGCCGACCGTGCGGACTACCTGTATGCCCGTCGTACGCTCGCCCAGCACCCCTTTGCCGCCCTCGCGCTGTTCCAGCCGGCGTGGGGCTCGCCCCCCGGCCGGCTGGGGGATTGGGTGCTTCGGGACCGACTCCCCGTCCGGGTCATGCTCCAGTCCCACAAGATCCTCTGGGGCGACACGCCCGGCCGTTGACGGGCGCGGTTCGGCCCTCCGAGCCTCGATACCCTAAAGAGACCGTGCCGACTCCAATCCCGATCTCATGGGCGGGGTTCTGTCGAAGCACACCGACCCGACCGGCGACTTGGACAGCCCGTTCGGCAAGGTCCGCGGCATGGTCTTTCCCCGGATGGTCCTGGCCGGCCATGGGGTGCTGAACGAACTTGCCTCCACTTGTCGCCAATTCGACTTTCCGAAGAAGGGGGCTGTGGTCACCGGCCCGCGGACCGCGACCCTGGCGGGGCGTCGCGCCGCCGAACTGCTGGAGGCCGAAGGGTTCGAGGCACCGCTCCTGACGGTCGGTGAGGCGACTCCGGAAGAGGTGGATCGCACCCGAGCCGAAGTCGAATCCCGGGG
>JBBYJM010000141.1:0-3526 GCA_043196275.1 Thermoplasmata archaeon | reverse complement strand
TGGACCCCCCCGGGCGCGCTGAGCGGTGGGGAGCGGACCTCCCTGGCGCTCGCCTTCCGGCTAGCTCTGGGGTCGGTTGTCCGTTCGCTGCGGACCCTCCGATTGGGCTGCCTCATCCTGGATGAGCCCACCGACGGTTTCTCAGAGGCCCAGGTCCAACGGATGACCGATCTCTTGGACCGGCTGGAGATCCCGCAGATCCTCCTGGTGAGTCACGAGGAGAGCCTCGCCCGGACGGCCCGTCAGGTCTTCTACATCCGCAAGCAGCAGGGGGTCTCCCGGGTCGAAACAGGGCGCGATCCTTCCGGGGCCGGGAGGGAGGCCCAATCCCCACCCGCGGCCGGCGCGGAGTAAGCGACCAGTTCGGGGCGGCCCCGGATCCGGATCACCGTTGAGGACCCCGGCGCTGGCCGGTGAGGAGCGGGGTCGCCACCTCCTCATGGAAGCGGTCGGCCACCCGTTCCAGCCGCTCGACCACCCGAGGGGAGAGTTTTTCGCGGCTCCGCCGCAAGGCGGCATCCAGCCGGAATCGGGCCTGCTCCCAGCGGTAGAGATACTCCGGATACGCCGCCTCGTAGAGCAGCGTCGTGCCTCCCGCCCGAGGAGCGGCGCGACGATAAAGCAGCCGGTCCTTGACCTTCTCATGGAAGGCGGTGCCGGGCACCGGGACCGCGATCGAAACCGAGTACTCCTCGGGGCTGAAGCGCCGGAACAGCCGAAGGGTCGCCTCGATGTCCTCGAGGGTCTCGCCCGGGTAGCCCAGCATGAGAAACCAGTACTGCCGGATGCCCTCCTGGCGGAGGGCTGAAGCCGCGTTCTCGATCTGAGTGAGTCGGGTGCCCCGATTCATGAGGTCCAGCATCCGCTGGCTGCCCGACTCGACACCGACGTAGACCCGGGAGAGACCGGCCGCCCGCATCCGGGCGAGGAGGTCCGGCTTCAGCAGATCGACCCGGGCCAGGCATTCGAATCGGAGCCCGGGAAGCTCCCGGATGAGCCCGTCAAGCAGCCGCTCCAGCCAACGCCGGTCAATGCCGAAGACATCGTCACAGAACCGTACATAGTTGACCCCGAATCGGTCCCGAAGGTCCCGGATCTCCGCCAGAACCCGGTCGGGAGACTGCTGACGGAAGGTAGTCCCGAAGGTCGGTTTGGAGCACCAGGAGCAGTGGAATGGGCATCCCCGGGAGGTGAGTACCGCCGTCCGCCGTTCCCCGGTCCGGCGCTCCCAGTCCGATAGGTACGCCTCCATGTCGATGAGGTCCCAGGCCGGGAAGGGTAGTGCGTCGAGATCCTGGAGGAAGGGACGCGGCGGGCCCCGGACCACCCGGCCGTCCCGGAGGACCGAAATGCCGGGAACGCCCGAAGGGTCGTCGCCGTCTGCGACTTTCCGGGCAACGTCCACAAGCACCTCTTCCCCTTCGCCCTGCACGACGGCGTCGAAGCCGCCCCTCAGGTACTGCTCCGGCCGGCTCGCCGCATCGGGTCCGCCGGCCAGTAGGAAGGCGCCCAGGTTCCGGGCCCGTTCGGCGATCTCAAGGGAACGGGCGGCGGTGAGCGTCTTGGTGTGGATGCCGATGAGATCGGGATGGAACGTTCTGAGCGCGGCGTCGACCGCGTCGAGGTTCCGGGAGAACGTGAGGTCGACGATCGCCACCTCGATGCCCCGCGCCCGGGCAAACCCCGCCAACTGAAGGATGCCCAAGGAGGGGTACCGTTCCACCTCCTTGCGATCCATCGGATCATCCTGGGCGCGGTACGGGTCCACCAAAAGGACCCGGGGCGCTGCCGACCGGCGGGGCAATGCGCCCGTCACGGCCGTCTCGGGCGGATCGAGGTCCGCGGCCGGGCGCCCGAAATCGCTCCGACCGGGCAGAACGGGACGCACCAGCCGCACTCCGTGCAGTGGGACAAAACCTCCAGCCTCTGAGGGGTCAGCTCCAGGGCGTTCGGCGGGCAGACTCCCGTGCAGAGACCGCAGAGCACGCAGCAGGTTTCGTCAATCGTGACGACCACGGTCTCCCCCCGCCCCGATCACCGTGTCGGACCGGCCGGCGGGTGGGTCTGCGCCAGGGCCTTCCCCAGCGCCGAAAAGCCGGTGAGGGCGCACTTGATCCGGACCGGAGACAGGGAGATTCCCAGAAGGGCCACGACCTCCTCCTGGGTCAGGTGCTGGACCTCCGAAAGGGGACGCCCCCGGATCCGTTCGGTCAGCATTGAGGCCGACGCCATGCTGATCGCACACCCGTCGCCGGTGAATCGGACCTCATCGACCGTCTCACCGGTCGGGCCCAGCTTGAGCTGGACCGTGATGTGGTCCCCGCAGAGGGGGTTCGCCTCCTCCCCGATTGCGCTCGGCGATTCGAGCGATCCAAAGTTGCGGGGAGAGCGGTAATGCTGGAGAATCCGCTCCTGGTACATGTCATAGGCCATTGACTCAGGCTCCGCTGAAGGGACGTACTCGGCCACGGTATAAAGCCCGCGCGACCTCGACAGCCGAGTTCGTCGTTCCCGTGAGGGGTTGATTGCGTCGGAATATCTTATAACTACATCGGGGTGTGTAAATGTCATGGCGCTCGCGTCCGCCGAGGAGACCCTCACTCCCAGCTCCGAACAGGTGACCCGGCTTTCGGAGCTCTTGGGCGAGACTTCGGCGCGTCGATCGGAACGGCTCCGGCAGCTTCGCCTGGCCGAAGAGTTGCCGATCGAGCCCGATCCGCTCTACCGTAAGTATGGGTACTTCGCCGGAGTCAATCTGGCCCACCTGGATCTCGGGCGAGTCGGCCAGTCGGTCGCGATCCCCGCCCCGCTTCCCGGCTCCATCCAACTGGTTCACGACACCGCGGGACTCCGGGCCCATCTTCCCGCGGAACTCCGGCGGTTGGGCGTTGAATTGACCGCCCCGGGCCCTGGGCCGGCCGCCCGGCCTCCCCCCGAGGACCGTCTGACAGCCCTGGGCCAAGCGCTCACCAACCGCGGCTACCGGCTCACCCTGCCGGACGGGCTCCCGACGCCCGTTCGGGTCCAGGAGATCTCGATCCTCTCCGAGGCGGATCAGTCGCTGAGCGTCGACCGGGAGATCCGGGTCGGCGCCGAGAGCCAGATCCTCTTGACGGAAGAGGTCTTCAGCCGACCGGCGGGCACCCACCAGCGGTTCCTGGGTTCGGCGACCCGATGGGATCTGGGCGTCGAGGCCAAGGCGATCCACCTCACAGTCCACGCTCCGGACCCTGCGGTCGTCTCCGTCTATCGCCGTGAAGCCGTCGCCGGCGAGCGGGCCCGGCTCGCCTGGATCTATGCAGGACTGGGGGGTTTCCGCACCAAGATCCGCAACCGGACCCGTCTTAGCGGCACCGGTGCCGCGGTGGACGACCTCCAGACCTTCTTCGGAGCCGGCCAGCAGTCCTACGACAGCGCCATCGACATGACCCACCAGGGGACCGACACCCACGGCCGCTCCATCACCCGGGGCGTCTTCCGGGATGAGGCCCGGGGCATGAGCCGGGGCCTCGTCCGGATCGAAGCC
>JBBYJM010000140.1:0-3535 GCA_043196275.1 Thermoplasmata archaeon | reverse complement strand
GATACCGTCAAAGCCGGGGGTGGTCGACGGAAGGTGCGTGACCGCCTCCTCGATGGCCTCCTCCCAGCTCCGGGGGATCTCGAGACCGTCCGGCGCGATACACTTGATGCCGTTGAATTCCCGCGGGTTGTGGGAGGCGGTGATCATGACCCCCAACTGGGCTCCGGACCGAGGCACGTTGTACTGGAAGGCCGGGGTCGCGAGCAGCCCGAGCTCCAGGACCCGGTGCCCGCAAAGAGCGAGGGTCGCCCCGACCAACCGGGCGAGCGCTGGGCTCGAGGTGCGGCCGTCCCAGGCAAGGGCGACCCGGGACCCCGATGGAAGGGTCGCGGCAATCCCGCGGGCGACCCGGAGGGCGAAGCCGGGGGTGAGGGAGGTACCGACCACCTCCCGGATCCCGTTGGTTCCAAAGAGACGCATACGGCTGACCCGGGGGGGGAGGGTCCTACCCTATATGAAAGGCGGCGACACCACCCAGCCGAGCCGCCGGTGATTCCCGGTCCCCTCCCCCGGTTTTTCACCGACCGGATGCTGGGGCGATTGACCCGGTACCCCCGGATGGCGGGGTACGACACCGCCGAGGTCCGGGGCGCCTCCGACCGGGAGATCGTGGAACGGGCCCGGTTCGAAGGCCGTCGCCTTTTGACCCGGGATCGTCGACTGGCCGTTCAAGTCCCCGAGGCGATTCTCCTCACGGAGATCGAAATCTCTCGCCAGGTGCTTGAGCTTCATCGGCTCTGCCCGGGCCTTCAGTGGAAACTGCGCCCGCTCCGATGCACCCTCTGCAACGGATCCTTGGCCCGGGTCGCCGACTCGGACCGGGACACGATCATGGCGCCCGAAAGGCTCCGGCGTTCGGGGGAGCCGATCTGGCGATGTCGGGCCTGCGGGCAGTGCTACTGGGTGGGGAGCCACTCGGCCCGGGTCGCGTCCGACCTGGCTCGGTGGACCGGGGAGGGGTACCCGTGAGCCGCAGGTTCTTGGTCGAGCTTTCTGGCGAAGCGCCGGTCCTCGCCCGGGCCGAGCTTGCGGGGGCGGTTGAAGCCCTTGGAGGGGGCCGGGGGTCTCCCGGCGTCACACCCGTCGCGCTTGTTCCGGTCGAACTGCCGGACGACCGGTCCCCGGGGGAATTGGCCGACCGGCTGGCGCTGGCCCGGCGGGTGCTGGTGGACCGGGACGACGGGGAGGAACGGTGGGTGAAGAACGGCCTCCCTTCCGGAACGACCGGGGCGTTCCGGACCCTCGGCCATCCGTCCGGCGTCCCCGCTGAATCGCCCCGGCTCCGGCGGGCGGTCTCCGCCTTCAAGCGGGCCGGCGGGCGATTGGACCTGGCCCACCCCGATCGACAGTATTGGATTGTTCTAGAGGGGGAGCACGAACGGCTGCTGGAGGAGGTGGCGACTATCGATCGAGCCAGTTACCGGCGCCGTCGAATGCCCCGACTGCCGTACCAGCGTCCCATCGCCCTGGATCCCCGGCTCGCGCGGGCCGCGATGAACCTCGCTCGGATCCGGCCCGGCGAGACCGTTCTCGATCCCTTCCTTGGAACCGGGGCTCTCCTGGCGGAAGCCGGTTTGCTGGGGGCCCGGACCTACGGGATCGATCGGTCGGAGGAGATGGTGAAGGGCGCGCTCCGCAACCTGAGCTTCCTCGGGGTGCCCCCCCAGGCCGTGGCGGTCGACGACGGCGGGGCGGTACCGTCCGGCTTCCCCTCCCACTCGGGGGATGCTGTGGTGACGGACCCGCCGTACGGACGGTCGTCGAGTCCCGGCGGCGAGTCGCCGGACGCCGTGCGCCGCCGGGTGCTGGCGAAGTATGCGGAACGGATGCCCATCGGAGCCCGGGCAGTCGTGATCGCCCCGTTCGGGAGCCCCCCACTCGACCCGCCTTGGCAGAGGACCGAGGCGATCGCCGTGCGGGTTCACCGGAGCCTGACCCGCGAGTTCTCCTGTTACCGGAGGGAGCGTTAGGGGACGAGGGTCAGGATCGTGAAGTACACGCTCGCGGTGCCGCCCGTAGACTGACAGAGCTCGCTGGTGGCGACCTGCAGCAGGATCGACCGGGCGGGATTAGGGTTGAGGTAGTTCACAAACACCGTCCATTCGGCCCCGCCGGCGAGGTCGGAGTATTCGGCGGCGGGGGTGTTGACCGACCCTCCCGTGAGGGTGGTGGCGTTGCCGTTGGGCAGGTAAAAGACCCACGTGGAGTTTTCGGCGTACTGACGTAACGCCGCACCGGTGAGGATCTCGGTCGTATTGTTCGGCCCGGCGACTGTCACACCGAGGACCGAGCCACCGAAGAGGAAACCGTGGGCGACCGGGTCGCCGTTCTGGACCAGCACCGAAAGGTTGGCGGCGACGTGGGCCCAGGGGGGAGGGTTGGGCAACGGGGTGAGCCCAGAGTCCGACAGGGCGACTGATCCCGCCGGAACGGCCAGGGGAACGAGGGCAATCCCGGTGAGGAGGATCGCGACCGCCAGAGCGCCGAGCGCGTAGCGGGCCGTGTTCAAGCGGACTAGGTCGTTGAGGGGCGGGGGATGCCGGGGCCCGAAGATGAAGACCAGGAGTGCGAAGAGCAGCCAGCCCAAGTAGAAGATCGAGAGGACGACCATGAGCACGATCGCCCCGTAGCTCACGAATCGGGCCCGGTCCCCGAAGAGGGCCCGGAAGACGTGGCCTCCGTCGAGTTGGCCGGCCGGGAGGAGGTTGATGGCGGTCAAGAACACCCCAAACCAGCCGGCGAGGGCGAGAGGGTGGAGGGTGACGAGACTGGATGGGAAGAAGTAGGTCAGGGCCTGGATGAACAAGGGGAGGCCGACGATCAGGTTGCCGTAGCTGACCCCCAGAAAGGTCGGCGCGCAGTACGTGACCGACAGCGGGACCGTGTGGGCCGAGAGGTAGAGGCCCGTGAGGAGGATGGGGACCGTGGCGGCAAAGCCGACCAGCGGGCCGGAGATCCCGATATCGAACAGGATCTTCCGGTCCGGGATCGGTTCGCGCAGGTTGACAAAGGCGCCCATCGTGCCGAAGAGGACCGGGGGAGGGAGCGGGAGGAAGTACGGAAGTGAGGCGTCCACCCGGTAATGCCGGGCGACGAGGTAGTGGGCGAGTTCGTGGAGGCCGAGAATGGTCATCAACGGCAGGGCGAAGTAGAGGGCTCCCCCAGAGAGGTCCTCCAAGGTCAGGGTATAACCCCCGACAAACGACATGTAGATCAGGGCCCCGGCGAACGTGGTCGTCGCGGCCGTTCCAATCAGCAGGGCGAGGTTGATCCAGGAGCGGGAAGGCTTCGGGCCGGTCGACCGGGGCGGGCCGCGAAAGATCTCGATGAAATGCTCTCCTCCCGAGTAGCGGAGGAACGGCACATACCCCAACGGCCCGAGTTCGCGACGCAGGTCATCGAATCCCCGCGCGATGCTCTCCGTTCCGATGTGGACCGCGAAGATGACCGACCGGGGCCCGACCCGGGTCTCGTACACGGTGAAGTGGCGGGCCAGGAGGGACTGAATGCGTTCCAGTTCCGTGCCTCCCGGGTA
>JBBYJM010000139.1:0-3559 GCA_043196275.1 Thermoplasmata archaeon | reverse complement strand
GGCATTCATCCGGGCCGCTCCCGCCGGGTAGCTGATGTAGCCGCGCAGGACCGGTAGGAGCCGGCAGATGATGACCGTGCCCTCGCCGTGCCTCGAGAACCAGCGGTCCATGCGGTCCAGGTGGCGCGCCTCCAGGTGGAAGGGGCCGATCCCGAGGGTCGTGAGGCGGTCCCGCGCCCAGCGACCGATGCCGTAGGCGATGAACGATCCCGCCAGCCCGCCGACGACGGCGGCCGCCACCGCCCCGGTCGCCGAGTAGGTCCCGTCGGCGATCAAGAAGCCGGCAAACGGGAGAATCACCTCGCTGGGCAGGGGCGGGATCCCGAAGCTCTCGATCGCCATCAGGGCGAGCAGGCCCGGCAGGCCCACCACGGTCATGACCGTGGTGATCCAGCTCACGACGGTTTGGATGAGGGGAAGGTTCACGAACCCGAACTCCGAGGCTCGCGGGGAGCGGCCGACCCGGCAAAGATCAATCGATACGGGACCTTAAGCTGCACGTTGGTCCGCGCCGGGACTCCGGCCACCTCGAGCGGGGTCTGGCAGCCCCCGCAGCTCACCGAGGGTCGCTGACGCCCCAGGGCGATCGAGAGGGCGATCCCGACCTCCACCTCGACCGGCTTCTCCGGCGCGGTGCGGATCGCCTCGGCCAGCTCGCGGAGAAGGGCTTCGCTGCTCTGGCCGGACGCTGTCCCCATCGTCCGTTCGAGGCGGGGGGCGGATTTAAGGGATTCCGCCCCCGGGGCTCCGCGCGGGTCAGACCGGCGGCCGCACCAGGGCCGCGATCCGGCGCACAAGCGGGATCTTTCGGCCGATCATCTGCTCGACGGCGACGAGGAGCAGCCGGTCCCCCTCGTCGATGCTCCGGGTCACCAGGGTCATCGCCACGAACAGGAGCGCGATGCCGACGCCGATCGGGGGCAGCCACCAGACCGAAATGGTCCGGGGGACGACGAGGAGGAGCAGCGCCGCCGGGACGGCGGTCGCGAAGAGCGGAACCAGGAAGTGGAGACGGAACGGGTGGACGCTGTCGATCATCTCGACCTCGATGAGGGAGAGCGCCGGGTAGATCGCATTCGCCGAGCACCAGGCGATGGCCGCGCCCAACAGGCCGTAATGCGGGATGAGGACCCAGGCGAGTCCCAGGTCGGCGACTCCGGCGACGATCGAGTTGTAGAGGAGGAGCCGGGTCTGGCCGAAGGCGACCTGGGCCGCTGCGGCCGGACCCACGATCGTCGACAGGAACGCCCCCAGGGTGACGACCTGGAGCGGCAGGGTCACCGAGGTGTAGGCCGATCCGTAGACCAGCCCGAGGGACGGTCCGGGTAGGAAGACGAAGAGGAGGAAGAGCGGCAGCGAGGCGAGGACCATCCACTTGGTGGCCGTCACGTAGAGGATCCGGACCGAACTCATCTCCCGGTCCCGGAAGTATTTGGTCGACACCGGCAGGAAGATGTAACTCAGGGCCCCGATGCCCAGGGTGAGGAGCCGGGCCATGGTGAGGGAGGCGACGTAGGTCCCGACGTGGAGGCTGTCGAAGGCGCCGAGCACCAGCGTGTCCCCGTAGCTCGTGAAGTAGGCCATCACCCCGGAGGCAAAGAGCGGGGCCGTGAAGGCGAGCAGGATCCGGGCCGACCCCGGGGCCCGGGGGCCCGGCGCGAGGTGGCGCGGCAGCTTGCGGACCCCATAGATCAGGATCGCGGCGAGGCTCACGCCGGCGGCCGCCACGTACGCATAGACCGCATAGAGGTAGGTCAGCCCGAACTTCGGCAGGGCGATCAGCGCGACGAGGAAG
Organism: Thermoplasmata archaeon; assembly: GCA_043196275.1. Classification (GTDB taxonomy): domain Archaea; phylum Thermoplasmatota; class Thermoplasmata; order Lutacidiplasmatales; family UBA184; genus Lutacidiplasma. The sequence continues at coordinate 1,764 of JBBYJM010000139.1, read as the reverse complement.
AAGACGAAGAGGAACGGGTTCAGCGCCTGAAGGAAGTAGGCGTTCGGCCGGACATCCTCGTAGCCCTGGAAGATCGACGCGACCAGGCCCCCGAAGATCATGAACCCGGTCGACAGGGCCAGGAGCTGGAGGGTCTCGGCCAAGGCCGGCGAGGAGACGGCGTGGGCGATCTCCGGCCCGAGCAAGTACAGCAGCACGGAGGCGACCACGGCGGCGGTGCCGCCCACCACCAGGGCGGTTCGGATGATGCCGCGCCGCCGATCCTCGCTTTCGGCATACGGCAGGCTCCGGGCGACCGCCGAGCCGAGCCCGAGCGACCCGAAGGAGGAGACGAGACCGGCGTAGGCGAACCCGAGCGAGAGCGCCGACCAGTCGGCCTCCGAGAGGGTGCGGACGAGGATGACCCGGGTGACGAAGGTGCCCCCGATCGAGACCAGCGTGCCCAGAAAGAGCAGTAGGGAGCCCCACGCGACGGAGCCCATCCCGTCGATCACCCGGGTCCGTGGGGCGAACATGCTACCCGGGCTCTGGTGGGAGGTTCGGGTCCTTAATGGTTCCGACGAGGAAGCTCGAACCTGCCCGGCGTGAGGGCTCAGATGAACTCGTCGAGTACCGATTCGTGGCCCTTGAGGCCGGCCGGCTGGTGGACGAGCGGCCCTTGGAGGAGGACCTCTTCGAGCTCCTCGTAGGTGGGCCGGTCGGCCTTGTAGAAGAGGCCGATCGGGATCTTATCCCCCCACTCGAGCGCCCGTTGCCAGGCCGTGACGATGTTGGTCGGATCGTGGCCGGAGCTCTCCAGCTTGTAGACCCTCTGCCGGAAGAAGTCGAAGGTGTTGATCTTGTTGTAGGTGACGCACGGGCTCATGACGTCGACGAAGGCGAAGCCCCGGTGCCGGAGGCCGTTCGCGACGAGCTCGGCGAGGTGCTTCACATCCCCCGAGAAGCCCCGGGCGACGTAGGTCGCCCCGCTCGCGAGGGCGAGCGCGATCGGATCGACCGGGTTTTCGATGACCCCGCGCGGGGTGGACTTCGTCTTCTGCCCCATCATGGAGGTCGGGCTCGCCTGTCCGGTCGTGAGCCCGTAGATCTGGTTGTCCATGGTGACGTAGGTCAGCTTCACGTTCCGCCGCATCGCGTGGACGAAGTGGCCGGCGCCGATGCCGAATCCGTCACCGTCGCCGCCGGTGCCGATGACCGTCAGGCCGTGGTTGGCCCACCGGATCCCTTCGGCGACCGGGAGGGCCCGGCCGTGGATCGAATGGAAGCCGTAGCTGGAAAGGAAGTGGGGCAGGTTGCTCGAGCAGCCGATCCCCGAGACGATCACGACCTCATGGCTCGGCAGGCCGAGCTTCTTCACGGCCATCTCCACGGCCGCGACCACCCCGTAGTCTCCGCACCCCGGGCACCAGGTCGGCTTGGTGTCCGACTTGGTGATCAGGGGAAGGGGGGTCCCGACGATCGACTTCGCTGATGCCACCGTACTATCCGCCATGATTCATCACCTCCAATGCCTTCGCCACGATCTCGAACGGGTAGATGGGCTCTCCGTCGTACTTGAGGAGCCGGGTCGAAAGGTCGAGTCCGGTCTCCGCCCGCACGAGTCGCCCGAACTGGGCGGTGTAGTTGAGTTCGACGAGGAGGGTCCGCCGGGCCGGGGCCAGGAGCCGGAGGAGCGCCGGGCCATCGAGGGGGAAGACGGTCGGCACCCGGACCAGGTTGGTGGTCCGGCCCTGCTGGGCGAGAACGGCCATCGCATCGCGGACC
>JBBYJM010000138.1:0-3571 GCA_043196275.1 Thermoplasmata archaeon | reverse complement strand
TCGAGGAGGCGCATCGCCGGGAGATCCGGGTGCTCGCCGACCTGGTCCTGAACCATGTCTCCGACCAGCACCCCTGGTTCCAGGAGGCCCGGGCCGATCCGGCGAGCCCCCGGCGGCCCTGGTTCGTCTGGTCGGACACCGACCGGAAGTACGCGGGCACCCGGATCATCTTCCTCGACTCCGAGCGATCCAACTGGACCTGGGATCCGGTGGCGAAGCAGTACTTCTGGCACCGCTTCTACAGCCACCAGCCGGATCTCAACTACGATCACCCGCCGGTCCGGGAGGCGATGAAGGAGGTGATCCGGTTCTGGTTGCGCCGGGGGTTGGACGGGTTCCGGTGCGATGCGGTGCCGTACCTCTTCGAAGCCGAAGGCACGAGCAGCGAGAACCTCCCGGCGACGCACGCCTACCTCAAGGAGCTCCGCCGGATGGTCGACGCGGAGTTTCCGAACCGGGTCCTGCTCGCCGAGGCCAACCAGTGGCCCTCCGACGTCAAGGCCTACTTCGGCGAAGAGGACGAGTTCCACATGGCGTTCAACTTCCCGTTGATGCCGCGGATCTTCATCGGCCTCGCCAGGGAATCCTCCCTCCCGATCCGGGAGCTCGTCGCCCAGACCCTGCCGATCCCCCCGTCGTGCGCCTGGGGGATCTTCCTGCGGAACCACGACGAGCTGACCCTCGAGATGGTGACCGACGAGGAACGGGACTTCATGTACCACGAGTACGCGAAGCACCCGAAGATGCGGCTCAACCTCGGGATCCGGCGACGGCTCGCCCCGCTGGTGGACGACGATCGCCGCGTGATGGAACTCCTCCACGGCCTTCTGCTCTCGCTCCCCGGGGTTCCCATCCTCTACTACGGAGACGAGCTCGGGATGGGGGACAACATCTACCTCGGGGACCGGGCCGGGGTCCGGACCCCGATGCAGTGGTCGCCGGACCGCAATGCGGGCTTCTCCCGGGCCGATCCGGAGCAGCTCTACGCGCCGGTGATCCTCAATCCGAACTTCCACTTCGAGTCCCGGAACGTCGAAAGCTTGCGCCGCATGCCCCCGTCCTTCCTCAACTGGCTCATCCATCAGCTGAGGGTCCGCCGACGCTACCGTCAGGTCTTTGGACGGGGCTCGATCGACTTCATCGACACCCCGCACCCCAAGGTGCTGATCTACCGGCGCAGCTACGAGGGCACCGAACTGCTCTGCCTGTTCAACCTCTCCCGGGCGCCTTCCGCGGTCGAACTCGACCTGGCCCGGTACCGGGGGTATACGCCGGTGGAGATGGTCAGCGAAGCCCCGTTCCCGCCCATCGGGGATCTGCCGTACTTCCTGACGCTCGCGGAGCGGGGCTTCTACTGGTTCCGGCTGGATCCCCCGGCCGAGTCGAGGACCGGCGATGGCCCCCACTGAGGCGGACGGGCGGGAAGCCTGGAGGGAGTATCTCCCGCGGCAGCGGTGGTTCGCCGGCAAGGGCCGTCCGATCGCTTCGGTGGCGCTCTGGGAGTCGATCCGCATCGCCGCGAGCCCGGCGACGTTCGGCTACCGTCTGATCGAAGTTGCTTACCGTTCCGGCCCCCCGGAGCGGTACGCGCTGGGCCGATCCGCCGTCCCCGGGGACGACCCGTTGGGCGCCCCGCCGGAGGCGGAGTCGACCCCCGCCCGCATCCGGGCCCTGCTCGAGGCGATCGCGGAGGGTCGCGGCGTGGACGGGGAGCACGGACGGCTCGAATTCTCGCTCGATGCCCCGGACCGGAGCCCGCGGAGCGACGCGGTGGAGGATGCGGCCATCGTCCCGGTCACCGGAGAACAGTCCAACCGTTCGACCCGGGTGGGGGACCGGTGGATGGTCAAGGAGTACCGCCTTCTCCAGCCCGGCCGGAACCCCGACCGGGAGCTCCCCCAGGCGCTGGTCCGGGCGGGCTTCAATCGGGTGCCCCGGCCGGTCGGCGGCGCGGTCTATCGACGTCGGGGGGTCGAACCGATCGACCTCATCTCGGTGTCGGAGTTCGTTCCCAACTGGGGCGACGGCTGGACGGTCTGGGGCAAGTGGTTGCGGGAGACCCCGCCGGACCGGCTCGAATCGATCCTGGGCCCGGAGGCCGAGCGGATCGGTCGGCTGACCGGCGAGCTCCACCGGACCCTTGCCCGGATCTTCGGACCGACCCCCGGGCTGGACGGCCCGACCGGGACCGATCTGGATCGTCGGCGCGAGCGCTGGCAGGAGCGGAACGACATCGCCGGCCACCGGCTCTCCCAGGACGGCCCCCGGCTGCGGCCCGACCTGGCCGAGCGGATCGGTCGGATCGAGGGTTGGCCCCAGCGGCTCCTCCCGCTCGCCCGGATCCTGCCCGAGGTGGTCCGGTCGGGCGTCCTCCCCCTGCGGATCCACGGCGACTACCATCTCGGGCAGCTGCTCCGGGCCGACGACGGCTACTGGATCCTGGATTTCGAGGGGGAACCCGCCCATCCCATCGCCGAGCGCCGATCGGTCGACTACGCGGCCAAGGACGTCGCCGGGATGATCCGGTCGATCGATTACCGGCTGCGGGCCGGCGACTCCGGGCCAGCGCCCGGCCGGCCCTCTGCGGTAGTCGCGGCGCTTCGCCCGCAACTCGTCGAACGGTTCAGGGACGGTTATCTGAAGGAGATCGGCCGCGGGCCGGTGGGGATTCAGCCGGACTCCCCGGCGGCGTTCACGGCGTTGGTCCGGTACTACAGCATCGAAAAGCTGTGCTACGAACTGCTCTACGAGCTCGACCACCGCCCCGAGTGGCTGGAGATTCCGCTGGGAGCTCTCGAGGATCTCCTCGATAGGCCCGGGGGCTAGCCGGATCGATGATCCTCACCGGAACGGGCTCACCCCGTTCCGGGGGGCCCCCCGGCCGGCGCCTCGGGCTCCGGGGCACCGGGCGGCGTCGTCGGGCCCCGCCGGAGACGTTGGGCGTCGGCGGACTTTCGTCGATGGCAGGGCCGGCAGACCGTCTGGAGGTTGGAGTACTCGAGAGCCGCCCCTCCGGCCCAGATCTCGATGATGTGGTCCACGTCGAGGTCGCGCGCCCGGCGCCGGGCCCCGCAGAGGCGGCACGTGTACCGGTCCCGGTACATCACGTAGGTCCGGGCGGCCTCCCAGAAGTAGTGGCCCTGGAACTTCCATCGGCAGACCCGCGAGCAGTACGGCGTCCGACCGCTCAGGAGCGGTCGCCGGCACTCGACGCACTTTCGGTCCCGCCGGGCCTCGGCGCGGCGGCGGACCCCGTCCGAGAACCACGCCGCCGATAGCCGGAGGAGCCGACCGTTGGGGGCGACGGTGACCGAAGCGGGCGAGGGCACGGGACCGGTACCGCCGTCCCTCCCTTTGGCGGTTGGGGTCGGGTCCCCGGCGACCCGGGAGGTCTAATCTCCCGGGTCCTCTCGGGGAGGCGGGTCCGATGACAAACCTGGTGGCCGGCGGTCTTCTGGCCGCGGTGTTCGGCCTCATCATCTTCCGCCAGTTCTCCGGCCGGGGCCCGGCGGTCTGGCTCACCTTCGCGGTCGGCGGGGGGGTGGTGGTGGCGACCGAGGCGCTCTCGCTC
>JBBYJM010000137.1:0-3580 GCA_043196275.1 Thermoplasmata archaeon | reverse complement strand
TCGAGGATCTGCTCCGCCGAATCCCGGTCGGTCACCTTGGCCATCAGCCGTCCCCAGGAGCCGACCGGGGGCTTGAGGACCGCCGGGTATCCGATCATGTCGAGCGCCTTGAGCGCCGACTCGCCGGTCAGCGCCACCACCGTCCGGGGCGTCGGGATGCCCCGGGCGCTCAGCCGCAGCGAGGCGAGGATCTTGTCCCCGGCCCGCTCCAGCACGTCGGGGAGGTTGATCGCGGGGATACCGTAGTGCTCGAAGTAGTGGGCGGCGTAGAGCGCCCGGCTGTGGCTGACCGAGCGGTTCAGGATGCCGTCGACGTCGAGGGACCCCCGCTCGAACCCGAACACCATCTCGTCGTCGGAGAGCCGGACCATGGCGAGGGACCGGCGCTCCGCCGCCGCGAGGAGCGCCTTCTCCTCGGGCCGGACGATGGTGTAGAAGAGTCCGAGCCGAAACCCGTTACTCACCCCAGTCCTCGGCTTCCTTCGGCGCGCACTGGACCGAGAACGGGGCCGTTCCCAGGACCTCCAGCTCGGTACCGCAGTCGGGGCAGGAGAAGATCTCTCCCACGACCAGGGCGTTCGGCGTCACTCCCGCATCGCACGTCGGGCACTGCGTCATTTCGTTCGTTCCTCCAAGAGCTCATCGATCCGACCGTTGGACCGGTCGATCGAGGAGAGGGATTCGGACCGCTGCCCGAACCGGGCGTCGGCCAACTGAAGCTGGGCGTCCAGCGCCGCACCGCCGGGGCCGCCGGGCGAGGTGCGCCGCTGAGCCGCCGAGCGCGCGTCGAGGGGGCCGGTGCCGGCCCGGCCCCGGTACGCCGCGGGCAGTTCCCGCGGGTCCCCGCCCTGGGCGAGGTGGGCGCCGACCGACTCGTGGGCCTCCCGGAACGGCACGCCCGAACGGACCAGCCGCTCGGCCTGGTCGGTCGCGAGGAGCCGGGGGTCGTCGGCGGCCGAGGCCATCCGCTCGGCATCGAACTCGAGCCGGTCCATGACCTCCGCGAGGGCCTGGACCGTCGTCGCGACCTCCCGCACCGCGTCCAGGACCGGCGCCTTGTCCTCCTGGAGGTCCCGGTCGTAGGCGAGCGGGAGCCCCTTGAGGGTGGTGAGCAGTCCGACCAGGTGGCCCACGATCCGCCCCGCCTTGCCCCGGACCAGCTCCGGGACGTCCGGGTTCTGCTTCTGGGGCATGAGGCTGGAGCCGCCGCCGAGGGCGTCGGTGGGCCGGACGAATCCGAACTCCGCCGAGGCCCAGAGGACCAGCTCCTCCCCGAGGGAACTCAGGTGGATCGCGAGGAGCGCGAGGTCGAAGAGCAGCTCCACGAGCGGGTCGCGGTCGCTGACCGCATCGAGGGAGTTCTCGAACGCCCGGTCGAAGCCCAACCGCTCGGCGACGTACGCCGGATCGAGGGGCAGCGTCGAGCCGGCGAGCGCGCCCGCCCCGAGGGGGCTCACGTTGGCCCGGGCCGCCGTCGCGTAGAGCCGCTCCAGGTCGCGGTCGAACCGGAAGTAATGGGCGAGGAGGTGATGGCCGAGGGTGATCGGCTGGGCCCGCTGAAGGTGGGTGTAGCCCGGCATCGGGCTCTTCGCCTCGGCTCGGGCCCGGCGGCGGAGGATCTCCTGCAGCCGCAGGAGGGGATGTGCCACCTCGGCGACCGCCGAGCGGAGGTAGAGCCGCTCATCGAGGGCGACCTGATCGTTGCGGCTCCGGCCGGTGTGCAGCTTGCCGGCGACCGGTCCGACGAGCTCGCCCAGCCGGACCTCGACGTTCGTGTGGACATCCTCGAGCTCGGGCCGCCAGGGAAACCGGCCGTCGCCGATCTCCCGGGCGACCGTCCGGAGCCCCTGGACCAGCGTGGCCCGCTCGGCGGCGCTGATGAGCCCGATCCGCTCGAGCATCTCGGTGTGGACGATCGATCCCGCTAGGTCGACCCGGGCGAGCGGCCGGTCGACGTCGAGGGAGCGGAGGAACCCGGCCGTCGGGGTCCGGACGTACCGGGGGGCATGGGACAGGCTCGCCATCTGGAGACTCCTCGCCGATGCCGCCATCAATCCACAGCCGTTCGGGCGTTCGCGGGCGGGGAGGCCAAGGGCGCCCCAGGGACCGGGGTCGGCGCGCTGCGCTCCTCGAGGGAGGCCCAGGTCCGGGCCGGGAGCCCCCAGACGTAGATGAACCCCTCCGCCATCTCGTTGCGGAACCGGTCGCCCTCCGCGTAGGTGGCGAGTTCGTGCTGGTAGAGGGCGTAGGCCGACCGGCGGCCGACCACGCGGGAACTGCCCTTGTACAGCTTGAGGACCACTTCGCCGGTGACCCGGGTCTGGGTCGAGCTCACGAACGCGTCGAGCGCCTCCCGGAGCGGCGTGAACCAGAGACCGTCGTAGATCAGCTGGGAGTACCGCTGCTCGACCGACCGCTTGAAGTCGAGCAGATCGCGCGGCAGGACCAGCGCCTCGAGGGCCTGGTGGGCCTGGATGAGGGTGAGGGCGGCCGGGCATTCGTAGACCTCCCGCGACTTGATCCCGACAACCCGGCTCTCGATGTGGTCGATCCGGCCGACCCCGTGGTCCCCGGCGAGCCGGTTGAGCATCGGTACCAGCGCGAGCAGATCGATCGCCTGCCCGTCGATCGAGATCGGCAGGCCCCGGTCGAAGCCGAGGGTCACGTACGCCGGGGTGTCGGGGGCCCGCTCGGGGGCCCGCGTCCAGCCGTACGCCTCCTCGGGCGGCTCGACCGCGGGATCCTCGAGGATCCCGCACTCGACCGACCGTCCCCAGAGGTTCTCATCCGTGGAGTAGGGGGAGCGGCGGCCGACCGGCACGGGGACCCCCCGGGCCTCGGCATAGGCGATCTCCTCCTCCCGGGTCATCTTCCAGACCCGGGCCGGAGCGAGGACCTCGAGCTCGGGCGCGAGGCTGGTGGTGCAGAGGTCGAACCGGACCTGGTCGTTGCCCTTGCCGGTGCATCCGTGGGCGATCTTCCGCGCGCCGACCTTCCGGGCCACGTCGACCAGGGTCTTGCCGATCAGCGGGCGAGCGAGGGCGGTGCTCAGGGGGTAGATCCCCTCGTACATCGCGTTCGCCCGGAGCGCCCGGGCGATGTACCGGTCGGCATACTCGGCCCGCGCATCGACCACGACGGCGTCGCTCGCCCCGATGCGCAGCGCTTTCTGCCGGTGGGCCTGGAGGTCCCCGGGCTGACCGACGTCGACCGTGACCGCCACCACCTCGAGGCCCCGTTCCTTGAGCCAGGGAATCGCGACCGAGGTGTCGAGCCCGCCGGAGTACGCCAGCACTACCTTGTCCGTCATGCGAAGTTGCGCAGCCGAAGGTGGAATCGACCGGCACCTATATGTAGGGTTTGACCATCTTAGGACGAAATCGACCTATGTTGTCCAATTTTAGTCAACCATGCCCGACGCGCAGAGATCGGTAGCCCGGCAGGTCCGCGACTACCTGGACGGCCATCCGACGGTGGCCGAAGCGCTCCGGCTGGGGATCGCCAACCACTCGGCAGTGGCCCGCCGCATCGCCGAGGATCTCGGCTGGAAGACGACCGCCGGGGTGATCGCCGCCTGCCG
>JBBYJM010000136.1:0-3584 GCA_043196275.1 Thermoplasmata archaeon | reverse complement strand
GAGCAACTCCGCCAGGTCGGTGGACCCAGTGAGGCCGCGCTCGACTTCGAGGCGGCCAGGGACATCCTGCCTTCCGAAGCGGGTGGGGAGTCCCGCACCGCGGTCTGGGTATCCACGCATCTCCCCTCGCCAGCGAACCGGTCCGACCTCGAACGGGAGCTCCGACGCCCGGTCCCTCACGGCGCAGTCCGCAAGATCGTTGTGGGGGCGAGCCTGGGTCTCGGCCTGGAGGAGATCTTTGCCCGAGCGGAAGCCGCTGCCAGGGTGGGAATCACGCTGCTGACGACCGGGCCCGCCGGGCCCCTCCAACGGGCCTGGGGACGACGGCTCGGCTTACCGTATGTGTTTGCCTCACCCCCCGAGCCCCGGCCGACGGACGCCCGGTGGCGCGTCGAACCGGCCCAGCTGCCGGTCGACCGGCTACGACGGTTCTACTCCGCCGATCCGTCCGCTCCGATCTTCGCGGTCGTAGGACGGCCCGCCTACCTCTCCTGGAGCCCGTGGATCCACCATCGCTGGATGGAGCGGGAGGGCCGGACGGGTCTCTACCTGGCCCTCGAGCCGGAGTCGGACTTGGAGCTTCACCGCCTGCTCCCGCGCCTGGCCGAGGGGGGCTTTCGGGGCCTGAATGTGACCGCCCCGTTCAAGGAGACGGTTCTCCGATTTGCGCACCAGCGGGCGCCGACCGCCGAAGCGGTGGGCAGCGCGAACACCCTGACCTTCGAGGGGTCGACGGTCCGCGCCGACAACACCGACCTGGGCGCGGTTCAGCAGAGGCTCACCGAACTCAAGGAGTCGGGAGTCTGGGGCGGCGAAGAGCTGGTCGTGGCAGGTACCGGGGGGGCGGCCCGGGCGGCGGTGGTGGCCGGACGGGACCTTGGCGCCGGGGTAGCGATCTGGGGACGCCGGGCCTCGATGGAGGAGAAGCTGGCCCGTGAGTTCGGGGTCGAGCGTTGGAATTCCACCCGCGGCCGGCCGAGCTCACTGGTGATCCACGCCACCCCGGTCGGCCGCGGATCCTCGGGAGGCTCCCTGCCGATCGGTGAGATGCTGGCCCCTTCGGGCCACCTCCTCGACTTTGTCTACGCCCCCACCGACCGCAGCCTCCAAGAGATCGCCCTGGCCCGTAGGGCCTCCTACGAATCCGGGCTTCGGCTGCTTTTGTATCAGGCGGCGGCCTCGTACAGGATCTGGTGGGGCGCCCCGCTGTCGCACGAGATCGTGGAGTCGACGTACCGGGAGGCGGCGCTGTGCGAGGCGTAGGACGGGCGACGGGAGCCATGACCTTCCTTAACGCCCTGTTCACGGGGGTGGGAGCGGCCACGGCCCTCCCGCTGGCGGTCGATGTCCGGGCGAGCTTCGGATCCGGCGCCCCCCTTCCCGACCCGCGCGGCTCCTTGGTGGCCCGCGCCGTGGAGGTTGGCCGGGCCGAGTGGGGAGCACCGGACACGCCGCCCATCCACGGCGAAGTTCGCTCCGCAATCCCCCCGGGGCTGGGCCTCAAGAGCTCCAGTGCCGTGGCGTCGGCGACCCTGGCGGCCGTCGCCGATCTCTTGGGGGCCCACCCCAGCCCCATCGAGATCGCCCGTCTATCGGCCCGAGTGGGCCGGGCGGAAGGCGTCAGCGCGACCGGCGCCTTGGACGACGCCCTGGCGGGGCTCGTGGATGGGGTCGTGGTCACCGACAATCATCACGATCGCTGGATCCTCACCCATCCGGTGCCGCCGGACTGGGCGGCCATCATCTACGCCCCCGACTCCACTCACCCCCGGTCGCCGTCGATGGCCGACCATTTTGCCCGGTTCCGATCCGCAGCCGAGCCGGTCGAGCGGATGGTCCGGGAGGGCCAGCTGGGCCCCGCTCTGGACGCCAACGGCCAATTGGTCGAATCGGCCATGGACTACGACTACGCGGGCCTCCGCGCCGCCTTGCGCGAGGCGGGCGCGGTTGCGGCCGGGGTCTCGGGGATGGGGCCGGCCCTGGTCGCGGTCGTCCCGCCCGACCGGCTCTCCTCCATCGCCGCCGTCCTTCCCCCCGGCGGCCGGCGGTACTCCATCGCCCGTTTGGGCCGCGGTCCGGTCGGGGGAGTGAGGTCATGAGCCGACTACGGATCTTTCCCCAGCCCCTCGTCGGTTCGGTTCGGGGGCCCCCGTCCAAGAGCTATACCCATCGGGCCCTGGTCGCCGGCCATCTCACCGGTCGACGGTACCGGCTGCTTCGACCTTTGGATTCCGAAGACACGCGGGCCACCGTCCGGCTCATGCGGGCGCTCGGTACCCGCGTCGAGCGGCGGAGCACCAGCTGGACCCTGACCCCGGAGCGGAGCCGCCCCGCCCGGACCCGAACTGTCGACTGCGGCGAATCGGGAACGACCCTCCGATTCGCGGTCCCCCTAGCCGCCCTCTCCGGCGTCCCGGTGCAGCTGGTCGGGGCCGCACGGCTGGGAGCGCGACCGCTGTCGCCCCTCATTCGGGCGGTCGCTCGACTGGGGGCCCGAATCGAACCGCCTAGGGTGGGGGAGGAGGGGCTCCCGCTGCGGATCCAGGGTCCCCTCCGTCCGGGGACGACGACCCTCCCGATCGCCGAAAGCTCCCAGTTCGCGTCGGCGCTCTTCCTGACCCTACCGGTCCTCGACGGACCGTCCCGAATCTACCTGAAGGGACCGATCGTCTCCGAACCCTATCTCGACGCCACGCTGGCGGTGCTCCGATTCCACCGGGTCGAGGCGGCCCGGCACGGACGGACCTTCGCCACTCCCGGGTCGCAACAGTACCGGCAAGATCGGTTCGAGGTCCCCACCGATGCCTCCTCGGCCGCCTACCTTTGGGCCGGGGCCGCGGTCTCCGGAGGACGGGTGACGATTTCGGGGCTGGGTTCCGACTGGCCCCAGGCCGACCGGGCAGTGCTGGACCTTCTGGAGGCCTGGGGGGCGACGGTGGACCGGCGACCGGACCGGGCCACGGTCGGGGCCGGGGAGCGCCGTCCGTTCGTCTGCAACCTGACCGGCTCACCCGATCTGCTGCCCTTGGCGGGAGTGCTGGCGGCACTGACCCCGGGCCCTAGCCGTCTGCGGGGGGCCGGCCACGCCGCCTTCAAGGAGTCGGACCGTCGGGCGACGACCGCGCAGCTCGCCCGGTCGCTCGGCGCCCGGGTCCGGGTCACCGCCGGCGAGATAGCGATCGTCGGTGGACGGCTTCCCCGGTCACTCCGGCTCGCCGACCTGGTCGACCATCGAGTGTTCCTGAGCGCCGTGGTGGCCGCCCTGGCATTGCCGGAACCGTCGGTCCTTGGGCCTTCCGAGGCTGCCGCCAAGTCGTTCCCGACCTATCGCACTGTCTTCGGCTCCGTCGGGGGCCGGATGGAGAAGCTACCATGAGCATGGAATGGGGCGTTCGGATGCGCGTGACCCTCTTCGGATCGAGCCACGGGCCCGAGGTCGGTGCCCGGATCGCCGGAGTCCCCGGCGGGACACCCATCGACCTCGATCGGATCCAGTCCGACCTGGATCGACGGCGTCCGGTGGGGCGACGTCTCGCGACCCGCCGGCAGGAGGAGGATCGGCTGGTGGTCGATTCGGGCATCGT
>JBBYJM010000135.1:0-3598 GCA_043196275.1 Thermoplasmata archaeon | reverse complement strand
TTCGGCCACCTCGACGAAGGGCTTCCGGAACTCAAGTCCCGGCTCGGGACGATCCCCCTCGTTGTGGCCGCCGACCCGCTTGCCCTGTCGGTCCTGGAACCGCCGGGCGAGTTCGGCGCCGATATCGTGGTCGGAGAAGGGCAGGGCTTCGGGATCCCCCCGTCGTACGGCGGGCCTCTCCTGGGTCTCTTTGCCTGCCGCCGGGAGCATCTTCGGGCCTCGCCGGGCCGCATCGTGGGGGCCACCGTCGACGCGGCCGGCCGGCCGGCGTACACGTTGACCCTGACGACCCGGGAGCAGCATATCCGGCGCTCCCGGGCGACCTCGAATATCTGCACCAACCAGTCGCTGGTCGCTCTCGGTTTTGTGGTCTACGCGACCCTCATCGGCCCCCGGGGGCTCGCCGACCTCGAGCGGCGGCTATCGGAGAAGGCGCGCACGCTCGCGAGCGGGCTCGGCGGCCTCGAGGGGGTCTCGGCTCCGAGGTTCAACGCCCCCTACCTCCACGAATTCACGGTCGAACTGCGCCGGGGTTCAGCCCTCGAGTTCCTCGACCGGCTGCGCCGCCGCAAGGTCCTCGGGGGCCACCCCCTCGCCGATCCCCGGCCGGGCCGGCCGCACGACGTCGAACGGATCCTAGTCGCGGCGACGGAGGCGGTCGACGAGAAGGCCATCCAGCGCTACCTCCGTTCCGCTCGGGCGGCGCTCGATGCCGTCGGGGTGAGTGCATGAGCTTCCGGCAGGCCCGCTGGGAGGAGCCGCCGGTCTGGGAGCTCGGGGCCGTCCCGGAGGCCCCTGCGGCGCCCCCGCCGGTGCCCGGTGTGCCCGAGCGGCTCCGGCGCAAGCGGGGGGTCCGATGGCCGGAACTTTCCGAACTCGAAGTCGTCCGCCACTATACGCGACTCTCCCAGATGAACTTCGGCATCGACACCTCCTTCTATCCGCTCGGCTCCTGCACGATGAAGTACAACCCCAAGGTCTCCGAGCTCCTCGCCCGGCGTCCGGGCGCGGCCGCCGTGCACCCGTACCAACCGGAGGCCACGACCCAGGGGTCGATGGAGCTCATCTGGCGGCTGGAGCGGGCGCTGGCGAAGATCACCGGCATGGCCGAAGCCTCCCTCCAGCCGGCGGCGGGGGCGCACGGCGAGTACGCCGCGCTGCTGATGGTCCGGCGGTATCTCGCCGAGCGGGGCGAGCTGGACCGTCGGACCGAGGTGCTGCTGCCCGACACGGCCCACGGTACCAACCCGGCCTCGGCCCAGATGGCCGGGTTCACCGCCCGGGAGATCCCCTCGACGAACGGCTGCGTCGACCTCGCGCAGCTGCGGGCCGCCCTTTCCGACCGGACCGCCTGCTTCATGCTCACCAACCCCAACACCGCGGGGCTCTTCGAGTCGGAGATCCTGGAGATCGCCGAGGCGGTCCATTCGGCCGGGGCGCTGCTCTACTATGACGGGGCGAACCTCAATGCGATCCTCGGGATCACGAGCCCCGGACGGATGGGGTTCGATGTGGCCCATCTGAACCTCCACAAGACCTTCGCCACCCCTCACGGGGGGGGTGGACCCGGCGCCGGAGTCCTCGCCGCCTCCGAACGGCTCGCCCCCTACCTGCCGATCCCTCGGGTCGTTCGCCGGGGCCGCAAGTACCACTGGGAGTACGACCGCCCGAAGTCGATCGGCAAGATCAAGACCGGCTACGGCAACTTCGGCCTCGACCTCAGGGCCTACGCCTTTCTCCTCGCCCACGGTGAGGAGGGGCTGCGGCACGTCGCCCGCCGGGCCGTCCTCAACTCCAACTACCTCGCCCACCGGCTCTCGGCCGAACTGGACCGACCCTTCCGGCCCCTGGTCAAGCATGAATTCGTCCTTTCCGGCGCCCGGCTCCGCGAGCGGGGGGTCCGGACGCTCGACCTCGCGAAGCGGCTCCTCGACGAAGGGGTCCACGCGCCCACGGTTTACTTTCCGACGATCGTGGAGGAATCGCTGATGATCGAACCGCCCGAGACCGAGAGCCGCCGGGAACTGGACCGGTTCGCCGAGGCGTTCGAGCGGGCGATCCGGGATACCCCCGAGGCCCTCCACCGGGCCCCCCAGAACCTCGCCGTCCTAAGGGTCGACGAGGTCCGTGCAGCCCGCCAGCTTCGACTCAGCTGGAAGGACCTTCGGGACACTGCCGCTTCGCCGGTGTCGGACGCCCCGACGACGCCCTCGTCCCCCCCCCCTAAACCTTGAAGCCCCGACCGCCCTAGCCGCCGCGATGAAAGACCGCGTCCAGAAAGTCTTCGCAAACCTCGCCGCCCCGGCCGACGCCCTGGTCCTGGCCAACTCGGTCGATCCCCTCATCGACCACAGCTTCTTCTACCTGTTCGACTGCGCGAGCGGCATCTTCGAAGGCTCCCTCGCGATCGCCCTCCCCGACGGCCAACTCCATGTCTTCAGTTCCCCCCTGGATGCGGAAAGCGCCTACCAGGCGGCGAAGCAGGATCCCTCGGTGACGGTCCATGTCCCGAAGCCCAGCGAGATGGAAGGGGAGGTCCGCGGGATCCTGGGCGCGACGCAACGGATCGCCCTCAACTACCATGAGGTCACCCACGAGTCGTACCTCCGGCTCACGAAGCTCATCGGCGATCGGGAGTGGATCGATGCGAGTGCCGCGCTGCGCAAGGCCCGGGTGACCAAGGACGCCCGGGAGATCGAGCGGCTCAAGCGGGCCGCCGAGATTGGATCGGCGGTCGGGCGGGAGATCCCCGGGATGCTCAGGGCCGGGATGACCGAGCTCGAGCTGGCCGCGGAGATGGAGTACTCGATGATGAAGCATGGGGCGAGCGGCCGGTCGTTCTCGACGATCGTCGGCTTCGGCCCGAGCGGTGCCGAACCCCACTATATGCCGGGGGAGCGGCGGCTCGCGTCGGGCGACTCGATGGTCTGCGACTTCGGGGCCTTCTACCGGCGCTACGCGAGCGACATCACCCGGTCCTTCCACTTCGGCCGTCGGGACGACGAACTCAAGCGGGTCCACGAGACCGTCGAGGTCGCCCAGCAGGCGGCGCTCTCGCTGGCCCGTCCCGGCGTCACCGGCAAGGAGCTCCACAACGCCGCCGCCCAGGTGATCGACGCCAGTCCCTGGAAGGGCCGGTTCACCCACGGCCTCGGCCACTCGATCGGACTCGCCGTCCATGACGGCTTCGGGATGGGTCCGTTGACGGACGATGTTCTGGTCGAGGGGATGGCGATCACGATCGAACCGGGCATCTACCTGCCCGGCCGGGGCGGAGTCCGGATCGAGGACGACATCCTGATCACCCGGCACGGCTACGAGTTCCTCACCACCGCCCCGCGCGGCTACCTCGAGGTTTCGGCGTGAAGATCGGGGTTCTCACGGGCGGAGGCGACTGCCCCGGGCTCAACCCGGCGATCCGGGCCGTCGTGCTCCGGGCCCACGCGCTCGGTCATACGACGCTGGGCTTCCGCGACGGATGGAAGGGGTTACGGGACGACCTGACCGTCCCGCTCGCGCCGGAGGACGTCCGGGGGATCATCGGGCGCGGGGGCACGATCCTGGGCAGTTCGAGGACCCATCCCTTCCAGCGGCCCGA
>JBBYJM010000134.1:0-3623 GCA_043196275.1 Thermoplasmata archaeon | reverse complement strand
GGTCAAGGTGCGTCGGACCAGTCCCTCCAGCGGCATGGGCCTACAGGATCACCCCTCGGAGCCGGACGGCCTCGCCCTCCGGCGAGCCGCTCAACAGGTGCCGGTACCAGGTGACGGTCTCGGTGATCGGCCCGCGCGGGAGCCGCCCGTCGGCCCATCGTTCGGCGATCTCCCGGACCGCCGTGTCGGGCGTATGCCGGGGCCGGAAGCCGAACCGCTCCCGGAGGCGGGAGAAATCGACCCGGTACGACCGCCGGTCCGGGTCCCCGTAGAGGGTGATCTCGGGATGCCCTTCGAGGTTCTCCGAGACGATCTCGGCGAGCCGGCCCAACCTAAAGTTCTGCTCGTCCGATCCGACGTTGAGAAGCTCGCCCTGGACCCGGTCGACGGGGGCCTCCAGGAGGTCGGCGATCAGCCGGGCGGCGTCCCGGACATCGACGAACGGCCGCCACTGGCGGCCGTCCCGCATGAGCGGCACCTTGCGGTCGACGAGACCGCTCCGGGTCATTCCGTTGAGCGCCAGGTCGAACCGCATCCGGGGCGAAGGGCCGTAGAGCGTGGCGAGACGGAGGACAGTGACCGAGAACTCCCGGGTCGCCAGCTCCCGGACCCCGGTCTCGGCCAGGGCATTGGCCTTCGCATAATCGGTGAGGGGGGCGATCTCCGACTCCTCGCTCCGAAGCTCGGGATGGAAGCCGTAGACGCTGCACGACGACGGCAACAGGTAGCGTCCGACGCCGGCGGCCCGGGCCAACGTGGCGATCCGGATCCGCCCGCGCTGGTTGATCTCGAAGGTCTTGGACGGATCGAGCGCCCCGGCGGGATCGTTGCTCAGGGCGGCCAGATCGACGACGGCCTCGACGCCCTGGAGCGCCTCCGGGGTGCACCATCGGATGTCGTCCCGCTGGATCTCCAGCCGCTCGATCGGCCCGATCCCCGCGAGCGACTCCGAACCGAAGAACAGTCGGTCGAGCACCCGGACCGAGTGGCCGCGGCCGAGGAGCTCCGGGACCAGCACCGATCCGAGATAGCCGGCACCCCCGGTCACGAGGACCCGCATCGCCATCGCCAGCCGGGGGGAAGGTAAAGAACCTGCCCTTGGACGCGCGGGCGGAAGGTTCTTCATGGGCCGACCCTCCCGAGATCCATGGACCGGCGCCGTCCCCGTGGTTGGCCGCCGGAGCGAGGCCGCCCGTGAAGGGGCTCCTCCTCGCGGGGGGCCACGGCACCCGGCTGCGTCCCCTCACCTTCACCGGCAACAAGCACATGCTGCCGGTGGCCAACGAGCCGATGCTCTTCTACGCCCTCCGCGACCTCGCCGCGGTCGGGGTCACCGAGGTGGCCGTCGTCCTCGGCCCGCTGCGGGAGGGGATCCGGGAGGCGGTGGGGGACGGCCGTGCCTTCGGCCTCCGGGTGAGCTACCTGATCCAGGAGGAGCCCCGGGGGATCGCCGACGCCCTCCGGCGGGCCCGGGAGTTCATCGGGGGAGATCCGTGCGTGGTCTACCTCGGGGACAACATCCTCGAGTCGGGGGCCGGTCCCCTCGTGCGCCGGTTCGAACGGGGCGGCTATGCGGCCGTCGTCGGCGCGGCGCCGGTCGACGACCCCCGCCGCTACGGGGTGATCGAGCTTGACGGGGAGCGGATCGTTTCCTTGGCGGAGAAGCCGGCCCAGCCGCGCAGCTCGCTCGCCCTGGTCGGGGTCTATGTGGTCGATGCCCGCATCTTCCCGATCCTCGACCGTCTCACCCCGTCGGCGCGGGGCGAGCTCGAAATCACCGAGGCCCTCGACGGCCTCGTCCGGTCCGGTGCGCCGGTCGGCGTCGAGCGGATCCGCGGCTTCTGGAAGGACACCGGACGTCCCGAGGACTACCTGTCCGCGAACCGCGAGGTCCTCACCCACCGATCCTCGGAGTACTTCACGCTCCCGAGCACGCCCATCCCTCCCGGAACCCTGCAGGGGCCGGTGCGGATCGGGGACGGGAGCACGGTCGACCCGACGGCCCGCATCGAGGGACCGACCGTGCTCGGGGCCGGGGTCAAGATCGGGCCGGGGAGCGTCATCGGCCCGTGCTGCTCGATCGGGGACGGCGTCCGGATCTCGGGGGCGCAGCTCCATGGGTCGATCGTCATGGACCGGGCCCGGGTCGAGGGTCCGATCGACCTTTGCGACAGCATCCTCGGCCGGGACTCCTCGGTGACGATCGGCCCCCGACCGATCGGCCCGATCTCGCTCATCGTCGGTGATGCGGCCCGACTGCGGGGTCTGTGAGCGCCGTCGGACCGACTGGGCCCCCCGGCCCTTCCCTGACCGTCATCGCCCTGGTCCACCGCCGGCTCGACTACCTCGCCGAGGCGCTCGATTCGGCCCTCGCCCAGTCGGACCCCGAGGCTCCCCCGGAGCTCCTTTTGGTCGGGCCCCGGCGCCCCCCAATCCTCGACGAGCCCCGGTTCCGACCGGTCCGGTTCGTCGCTTCTGCCGAGCCGGGGGTCGCCGGGAAGATTTCGGACGGCCTCCGGGAAGCCCATGGCGATCTTGTCGCCTTCCTCGAGGACGACGACCGGTACGCGGCGGGCCGGATCCACGACGCGGTCCGGCTCTTTCGGGAACGGCCTGCGCTCGGGTACCTGCAGAACGGCTACCGCCCCATCGGTCCGGACGGCGCCCCGGCCCCCGGTCGCGGCCCCCATCCGCGGCGGCGGGAACGGTGGATCCGGCGGGGCCCGGTGGAGCTCCGGGGTCCGAGGACCCGACGGGCGCTCACGGTGCTCGGGGGGATCCCGGCCGGCTTCAACCTGAGCTCGATGACCATCCGCCGATCCCTGCTCGACGGGATCGACGGGTGGCTGCGCCGCATGGGAATGCTTGCCGACTCGGCCCTCCTCTACGCGGCCCTGGCCTCCCCCTTCGACCTGCGCCTGACACCGGAGCCGTGGACCGAACTGCGGGTCCACGCCCACAGCCACTCCGACCCGGCCGGGGACGACGGTCCCGAGTCGATGGCCCAGCGTCGGGCGTTCCTTGAGGGGCTGCGCCCGGCGCGGCGGGTCCTCCGGGAGAGAGTCGCCGGCGTCCCGGCCCTGGACCGGGCGCTCGACGGCCAGGTGGCGTCGGAGGAGGTGATCCGGCTCCTCCGTGACCCCTCGGCGGCCCGTCCCGAGATGGCCGCGGCCGTCATCGCGACCCTGAGCCGCTGGGAGACCTTCGAAGTCGCCCAGCGTCGGGGGGCGATCCCGCTCGGCCTGCTCGCGACCGTAAGCCCCGGTTTGGGGCACCGGCTCTACCGAATCGCCCGGGGGTGGCCGTAGGCGAAGATCCGGATCGCCGCCGGATCAGGCCTTGCCCCGACCGGCCTTTCCGGCCGCCCGGGGCTTGCTGTCCTTCGGGGTCGGCTCCTTCGATTCGGAGTAGCCGCACCGGCCGCAGGAGCGTCGGTTGGAGTGCTCGGCCAGAAAGGTTCCCGGTCCGCACTTCGGACAGGATCGGTGGGAGCGGACCAGCTCCTCCCCCTTGACCTCGTAGAGGCCCACCCGCGCCTTGGCCATCGCCTCACTCCTCCTTGGGGGTGGCGGGGGCGGACGCGGCGGCCGGCTCGGCCGGCGGCGCCGCGCCGGCCTTCTCCT
>JBBYJM010000133.1:0-3631 GCA_043196275.1 Thermoplasmata archaeon | reverse complement strand
CTGTTTGCGGAGTTGCCGCAGGATGCGCTTCTCCCCGCCGGTGCCTCGACCGCTCGGGGGCCTGCCGGGGCCAGGATTTGAACCTGGGAACTCCTGCGAGAGCAGATCTTGAGTCTGCCGCCTTTGGCCGCTCGGCCACCCTGGCGGTGAGCCTGACCTAAGATCCGGGGCTTATTCCTCTTCCGACTCCTCCACGTCGACCCCCTCATCGGAAGAGTCCACCGCCACCACCTCGGTCGACGGCACGAGCAGAGGGGGCGTCGGAGCACCGGAGCCAGGGCTCGGGGCGAGGCCGGTCCGCCGGATGCGGCCGCAGATCAGGCAGGTCCTCACCCTTCGGTGGCTCCGCAACCGAGTCCGAACCGTTCGGCCCTCGATCCAAAGGGAGGAGCAGGACCGGCAGTACCGCTCTCGGTACTCCGGAGCCAGACGGACCGTGTAGCGCATGCCGACCCGCCGGGCCAGGCGGACGTACCGGTCGCCTAACACAGGGTCTCCGTCCGGCCGACCCTCCGCCTCCGCGAGGGCGAACAACGCGGCGACCCGCTCCCGGGCAATTCGGACCATGACCGAAGTCCTTCGGCCCCTCCGGCCTCGGTTCATGGGGGCTGAGGCTCCTGGCAGACAGGGCAAAAGCGGGCCGCCTCCCCGATGTAGTTGTAGCACCGGGGACAGCTCTTGGATCGGGGCGGAGGAGGTGGCGGGGCCCCCGTACCGGGGGCCGCGGACGGGAGAGGAGGAGGCGGGGGAACTGGAGGGGCCGGCGGAGGCGGTGGAAGGGTGGAGCGAGGCAAAGGGGGGCCGGGCGGGGGAATCGTGAATCCGCACTTGCCGCAGAAGAGCGCTCCCTCCGCGGCAAGTTCCCCGCAGTGGATGCAGACTCCCATGCCCAGGCAAACTATATGCCGTATATCACCGTCAGGTCCTCAGTGATCCCCCGCTGTGTCGCCCTTGCCACCGAGGATCCTGTCCTGTACATGGAACTCGCGGCGATGCTGAAGGAGGGGGGCATCCCGACCATCAGCGTCCGACCGGGCGAAGCGGTGCCGAGGAGTGCGACGGTAGTGATCACCTCCCCGGCGGAAGCCTTCGCGATCGCCCACCCTCGGGTAGTGGTCGTTCGCGCCGAGACCGATCGCCGGGCCTTGTTCGCGACCATCGTGGACGATCCCGACCCGGATCCTCGTCCGGACCGTATCGTGGTCGGCATTGACCCCGGCCCGCGGCCCGGATATGCCGTCGTCTCCCCCCGGGGTTGCTTGGCCCGAGGCTGCCTCGAGAACCCCGAATCGGCGCGCGGGCTGGTGGTCGGGCTGCGGGCCGAGTTTGTGGACCGGCCGATCGTATACCGGGTGGGGATGGGAGATCCGGTCGCGCGGAACCGGGTCATCAACGGCTTGCTGGAGGCGGGTGCCACCGTTGAAATTGCCCGCGAGGAGGGGACGACACCTCGCGGACGACGTCGCCCACGCGACGCCGAGGCGGCGCTGAAGATCGCCCAGCACCCGGGACGCGGGGTTCGGGGGCGATTCCCGGTTCGCGCGACCCCGGGGGAGGTGGCCAACCTCCAGCGGCTCAGCCGGGAGGGCAGTGGCGGCCGGATCACCATCTCGAAGGAGGACGCGCGGCGGGTCCTCGAGGGCAACTGGTCGCTCTCCGAAGCCATCTCCTCCAAGCTGGCGCCGGCCCGGCCGGTCGCTCACTTTCGATGGCGGGGGCGGCGCGAACCGCTTTAACCGCGACTCCGGTCCCCGCCCCGAACCATGGCCTTCGACGAGCAGACCCTCCAACGGCTCCGACGCTTGGCCCTGGAAAACGCGGTCCGCCACGGGAGCCCTCCCCGGCCCGAATCGGTCCTGTCCCGAGCATTGGCGACCGAGCCGGAGCTCCGGCCCCGGGCGACCGAGGCGCAGGCGGCGATCCGCGAGTTGGTCGATGCCCTGAGCGCGCAGAGCCCCGCCGAGTGGGCCGCCGCACTGGACCGAATGGGCGGTGCCCGTCCGCTCCCCGCGCCATCGGGGGGAGGGTCGGTGGGGGAGTTCCCGGAGCTACCCGGTGCGCTCCCCGGTCGGGTGGTGCTCCGGCTGGCGCCGTTTCCGAGCGGTGCGCTTCACATCGGCAATGGGCGTCTCCTTTACGTCAACGACTATTACCGGCAACGCTACGGCGGTCAGCTCTACCTCGTCTTCGACGATACGATCGGCTCCGACGAAAAGCGGATCGAACCCGAATTCTTCCAGATGATCCTGGACGACCTTGAACTCACCGGGGTCCGGCCGGACTGGGTCTTCTACAAGTCCGACCGGGTACCGCGGTTCTACCCATGGGCCCGCCGTGTCATCGACGTCGGGGGGGCATACGTCTGCCGCTGCCCGGCCGACGAGCTACGGGAGAACCGGCGGGCTGGCCGCGCCTGCCCCGAACGGTCTCAGAGCGTCGGGGAGACCATGGAGCTCTGGGAGCAGATGCTCGCCGGCCGGTTTGAGGTCGGCGAGGCGGTCCTCCGGTTGAGGACCGATCTCCAGGACCCGGATCCGGCGTTCCGGGACCGGGTCCTCTTCCGGCTCAGCGACTTCGACCACCCCCGGGTGGGGCGAAAGTACCGCGTGTGGCCGATGCTCGAGTTCTCCTGGGCCGTCGACGATGTCGAACTCGGGATCACCCATGTCCTCCGGGGCAAGGACCTCGTGATCGAAGACCGGATGCAGGAGTATATCTGGAAGCTGCTCGGGATCCAGGGCCCGCCGTTCCTCCACTGGGGCATCCTCCGGGTCCGGGAGGCGAAGCTCTCCAAGAGCAAGTCCTATGCGGAGGTCAAGAGCGGCCAATACGACGGCTGGGCCGACCCCCGCACCTGGTCGTTCCGCTCGCTGGAGCGCCGGGGGATCCGGATGGAGGCGGTCCGCAAGTTCGTCCTGTCCTTCGGTCTCTCCCTTTCGGATGTCGAAGTGCCCGCGGAAACCCTGTACGCCGAGAACCGGCAGATCATCGATGCGACGACCCCGCGACGCGCCTTTGTCGCCCGTCCTCGGGCGCTCACCGTCCGCGGCTTCCCCCGCGAACTCACCGCTATCGACCTGGCCAACCATCCCGATCGACCCGAGCTCGGCCGGCGAACGCTGGCCCTGACCGACACCTTCTACCTTTCCGAGGCCGACCTTTCCGCGCACCGAGGGGAGGAGATACGGCTCAAAGACCTGCTGAACCTCCGGCTCCCGGAGGAGTTATCGGCCGAAGGCCCGATCGTCGGCGAGTTCACGAGCCGGGAAAACCGCCGGCTTCCCCGGCTCCAATGGGTTCCCCGCGAGGGAGCGGTCCCCATCGATCTTCTGCAGATCGACGGGAGCCACACGGCCGGGGTGGGAGAGCCGTCCATCGCCACGGCCGAACCGGGAGCCTCCTTCCAGTTCGAGCGGGTAGGGTTCGTCCGGCTCGAGGTAGCCCGCCCCCGGGGAGAGGTTCCGGTCCGCGTTGTCTTTGGCCACCCGTAAGTGGACCTCCCAAATCCCTCCACGTAGATCGTCACGAGGGAACCCTATCCTTCGAGGAATCCGGCTTCGGCTCCCCTCCCGTCGCGGTGCCCACCTGTTGCGTGATTCCCGGCTCCGCTGGGCCGCCGACGAGGCTTCCG
>JBBYJM010000132.1:0-3641 GCA_043196275.1 Thermoplasmata archaeon | reverse complement strand
TGGATCGGGGCCAACCTTCTCTACTGGCTGAGCTGGATGAACCTGCTGCTGGGCGCCTCGAACGCGCTCCCGTTGATCCCGCTGGATGGCGGGCTCCTGGTCCGGGACTACGCGGCCGCACTCATGGGCCGGCTCCGGAAGGGATGGAGCTCCGCCCGGCTCGACGACTTCGGCGGCCGGGTCGCCGTCACCGCGTCCCTGGTCGTCGTTCTGTTGATCGTATGGCAGTTCATCGTGCCCCGTCTGGGATAGACGAACGGACGCTCTTCGCGGCGTACCCGTTCCTGCCAGGCGCCGCGGCGCTCGCCGCCGGCCTCGGCGCCTCGGTCCGGGAGCTGCTCAAGGATCCCGCCTTCGATCGCTGCCGGCTGGTGGGCCGGGCCCGGATCCGGGCCGCGGCCGGCGATCCGCGGGGGGCCACCGCGGTCGAGGAGCTCGACCGTGCGGCCGAGGAGGAGCGGTTCCTCTCCTTCCTCTTCGCCCGGTATGTGCTGAGCAGCTTCGTCCATCCGGTCGTCCTCCGCCGCTGGGCGGTCGCCGAGTCGAAGCGGGCGAGCGGCCGGCTCGAGCGGGCCGGGCCGGCGGAGATCGCCGAGGTGGGCCGTCGGCTCGGATTCGGCACCCAGACGATCGACCGGGAGATCGAGCTCCCGCTGGTCGCCTACCTCCACCTCGCCACCCCCATCCGGGAGGCCGACTTCCGGCTCGCCCGGCAGCGGCTTCAACGCGGCACGGTCCGGGTCGACCCGGCCCGGGGGGCCCGGCTGCTCGAGGAAGGGATCCGCCGGACCCTCGCCCAGCCCCTCCCGCTCGACGCCGCGATCGTCGCCGTGATCCGGGAGTCGGAGGCGGCCCTCGAAGCGGAGCTTAAGGAACGGATCCCTCCCCCGTCGGCGGCCCCGGCGAACGGGGGAGGGCCGATCCGGGTCGACTGGTTCCCGCCCTGCCTACGGAAGATGCGTCGGACGCTCGAGGCCGGGGAGAACCTCTCCCACGCCGGCCGGTTCGCCCTGGCGGCGTTCCTCCACCGGGTCGGCGCCGACCGGGAGACGATCGTCGATGCCTTCCGGGGCGCGCCCGATTTCGATGAATCGGTGACCCGCTACCAGGTCGAGCACATCACCCAGCACGGGGGCGGGGAGGGGTATCGACCCCCCGAGTGCGCCACCCTGCGCAGCCACGGGTTGTGCGTCCGAGACGGCGATCCGGCGGCGGCCTCGGCGGAGGACCGGCGGCGGGACGAGCGATGCTTCGATCCCCGGCTCCAGCATCCGCTCCAGTACTACCGCAACCGCGGCGGCCGGGAGCGACCGGCCCCGGCTACGGCGACGGGGGAAGTCTCCGGTACGTCCGCACGGCCCGGCTGAGCGCCGTCCACTGGCTCGTCACCACCAGGAGGAGCATCGCGACGTCGAGGACCGTGAAGTGAACTCCGTAGGCGCTGAACCGCTCCCAGGGCCGCGACGGGGCCCAGGGCCAGGGGAGCGACCAGTCGAACTCGAGGAAGCAGGCGGCCGCGAGGATCACCAGGCGATCGGCGCGTCCGACAAGACCGCCGTACATCCGCCCCTGACCGACCGCCTGGGCTTGCGTGCCCATGTAGCTGGTGAGAAGGAGGCTCACCAACGCGAGGAGGGTGAGCGCCGGATCGGCCCACCCCGAGATCGCGATCCCGACGAGGACCACCACATCGGCGTACCGATCGAGGACATGGTCGAGGAAGTCGCCCCGAATCGAAGCCCGCCCGGTCTGGCGGGCCACCTCCCCGTCGAGGGCGTCCCAGAAGCCGGAGAGGACCACGAGCACCGCGACCCCGAGGAAGAGCATCGGGGTCGTCCACCGGACGGCGGCCGCGAGTCCCCCCGCGAGCGCCGCGGTCGTTAGCGCAAGGAAGCTGAGGCGCGAGGGCGACCACCCCAGGAACGGGCCCGCCGCCCGTTGGAGCCAGGGAGTGACGGAGCCCCGGTAGCGGTTGAGCGTCACCGGGGCGACCCCCGAGCCCAGCCCGGCAGCGCGCGGGTGACCCGGGGGTCGCCCAGCCAATCGATGCGGCCGTAGCGGGAGCCGGGCCGCTCCCGGATGAGGCGTCGGACCTCCCGGGCGACCTCATCCAACGACCGGTCGGTCGTGTCGACCTCCCAGACCCGGACCCCGGGACGGAGCGCTTCCCGAGTGATCAGGTCGAGGGCCTCGGCCACCGCGTTCTCCTCGCGCGCCCGTCGGCTGAGATCGCGGCCCGACCGTTCCAGGCGGGCGAGGAGCCGGCACGGATGGCAGCGGAGGACGATCGCCGCCCGGACAGGAAGGAGGTGCGCGAGGTGGCCCACCCAGAGCGGTTCCACGGTGCGCCGCCGTCTCAGCTCCCGGCAAAGGCGAGGTAGGTCGACCCTCCACCCTTCGCGGTCCCGCCTCGCCGCGCCGAACCGGGCGGCGAGCGGGCCCACCTCGACCGAAGCCGGGGACCCACGAAGCGCGAGAGCCACCCGGGTCTTGCCGGTGCCCGGGGTCCCCGAGAGCGCCACATGCCAGCTCATGTCGACGGCACTGCGCTCCCGCGAGACACTATAAGCCCTTCGTCGTGTTATACGGCCGACGAGCGTTCGCCGCCTATCGGTAGATGGGCGAGGCTCCGAGTGCGGAGCCTTGGCATCGAATGAGCGAAAAGCCTAAAAAGGGGTCCTCTCATGGGAGCGACCATGTATAGACTACCGCCGGGCACGTGGAAGAAGCTAACGATCGGACTTGTGGCCGTCGTAGCGATCATGTCGGTCGCCGCGTTCAGTGTCACTCCCGTCGCCGGAATCGGGGGTTCAACGCTCCCGGCCTCCTCCGCGACCGCTCCGGGGGCCGCCTCAGCACCCTCCTCCGCTTCTTCGTCGCCCAGTGTGAGCCATGCCACAAACACCAAGGCTCCGACGCTGTCCGGGCGTGCGGAGCAGATCCTCAAGACGGCCGCCTCCTTGGGCGTGCCGGCTCGGGCGGTCTACCTTCCGGACTTCAATAACCTCAACCCGACCTTGACCAACGGACATGTCCACCTGACCTACCTGGGCGGCCCGGCCCCGATGGGTGTGGGCGAGTTCGGTCTGGAGAACAACTCGGGCACGATCACCCCCTACATGCTCAACACAACCAGCGTGGCGGGAACCTTTGCCCCCAGCAACCTCCAGGTCCTCTACTTCGACACTGCGAATCCCCAGCTCTACGGAGTCCAGTTGAACGCCGTGGATGTCGGCGTCTCCCTCTTCGGGGATGCGAGCTACCAGTTCTGGACCCAGAACGTGGTCACCTACAACATTGCCTCGGGTCAACTGCAGTTCGAAGACAACGTCTGGAACTTCTCCAGCCCTGCCTCCTATCTTTCTCCGAACGTCTTCTACGCTCACGGCCCCAACGGCACCCAGGTCGGTACGACATTCTACTACGCCTACTCCGCCCCGATGGTGGTCTCCTATCCGTTCTCGTTGACCCTCTATCTCAACTCCACGCTGATCGGAGGCCGGAACGCGGTCTACTTCAACTACTCCGTGACCAACAGCGCGGGCCACACTGTTAGCGGCTCCTACGACTACGTGGTCTTCAACTCGCTGGCCGGCAGCGCGACCACCGTCCCGCCCTCGATGTACCAGGCCGACGGCTAC
>JBBYJM010000131.1:0-3661 GCA_043196275.1 Thermoplasmata archaeon | reverse complement strand
GGACCTGATGAAGCAGCTCGTTGCCAAGGGGCTTTTCGAGGAGCAGCGAGACGTTTGGCGACTGGGTGCTGCGATCGGGCTAGCGGAGAGGAAGACTCACGAAAAGGGAGTCCGGGAGACCTTCCAGAACATTAACAGCCTCGATCCCGAAGAGGTATTCGCCGCAGTCATGCTCGGGCGCTTTCCGGACCTACCCCCGGAGGCACGTCTCAAGAAACTTGTCGACTTTGCGGAGTGGGGAATCCGGGAGATTAGTAGGAAGCATGAGAATGGAACCCTGGACTGGGCGGCCTACGTCGCGAAGAGCAGCAAGTGACGGAATCCAGAGAGGTTTCCTTCTTCCTTGAATCACTACGGGCACGAGATTTGGCTCATCCGAAGTTCGACAGGGGCAGGCGTGCCCTTACCCGTGACCAGTCGAGGCAGGGACACCCGCTGAAAATTGTCCCTACACTCCGTCGGTCTAACTAAGGACCTATCCGGAAACCCAATCGTGGCTTCCTGTGTAGCCGATGGTTGATGGTGGGGACACGGGGCGTCCTCGAGGATGCCCGCGAGCCCAGATTGCCACGTTGTTGACCGCCACTTTCGACTGTCGGACGCCTTCTGGGAGAGGTTCCGGCCCTTGCTACCCCCGGAACGTCCCAAACCCCGAGGAGGCCATCCGCGATTCGACTCTCGTCGATGCATGGAGGCGATCCTCTACCTCCTGCGCACGGGGATTCAGTGGAAGTCCCTCCCACGGTGCATGGGAGCCCCAAGCACCGTCCACGACCGATTCCAGGAGTGGCGCGCCGCCGGAGTCTTCGGAGATGCATGGCGTGAAGCTCTGCGAACGTACGACTCCGAAGTAGGTCTGGCGTGGCGTTGGCAGTCCCTGGACGGCGGGATGTACAAGGTTCCTCTCGGCGGACCCGCTACCGGACCTAATCCGACCGATCGGGGGCAGCGAGGGGTCAAGCGCAGCATCCTGACCGATGCCGAAGGGATTCCGCTGGCCGCGGCGATCGCTCCGGCCAACCGCCACGACTCCAAGCTGCTCGAGCCCACGTTGGAGGCGCGGGTGTTGTTTCCCCCGGTGACTTCGCAGAATCTCTGCCTGGACAAGGGGTACGACTTTCCCTTCTGTCGAGAGATCGCGGGGGACTTCCAGTTCACTCCGCACATCCGACCGATCGGGGAGGAACCTCGACGGATGGAACGAAATCGGAAGCGGAAGGCGCGCCGCTGGGTCGTGGAACGAACGCTGGGCTGGCTCAATCGATGCCGACGACTCCTGATCCGCTGGGAGAAAAAGGCCGAGAACCATCTGGCCTTCCTCTCTCTCGCGTGCATCTGGATCATCCATCGAGCCATCGCCCGGAGTTGGGGTTCGCCCGGCGCTCTATAAGAGCCGGGACGTTCCCGGACCCGGCGAGGGTCCCGTGTCGAAGAGGCGGGGAAAAGAGCGAGAGCGGGACGATAGCGAACCCTCGGAGGAGCTCCTCGAGGAGATGCTCGGTACCATGATTCCTATCGCGTGCGCCGGGGACCAGTGCGAGAAGCGGGCCCACGTGATGTTCCCGGGCGACAGTCCCTACGAGGCCGGGTTCTTCATGGGGAAAGGCTGGACCGCCGTAGTCGCTGACAATCCGCCGGCGGTGAGCTTCCTTTGTCCAGAGTGCTATCAGAAGGAAGTTGACCAGGATCACGTAACGAGCAGACCGCGCACGTCGGTCAACTCACCGGTTTCCCGATAGGTTCTAAAGCCGCCGCCAGCCTTCTTGTATCAGTTCCTCGCATGTCGACCTGGGCAAGGAAGGGACGAAGTACGCCTCCCGCCTCAAGCTCGGTCGCGCCTCTGGGGCCGCTCCCTCGGTGTTCGTCGACTGGAAGAGCCGCCTCCTCGCGATGGGGAGGGCGGAGGCCCGTCGGCTCGGGCTGAGCCGGGATTCGGTCAAGCGGGCCAAACGGACGCTACGGGGGACAAGAACACTGCGCGACGGGCACGGCGGGCGGTTCCTGTCGAGGCTCAAGATCGCCCTTGCGGCGGGCTGACCCGACTGGGGGCGGCTGGAGACCTCCACAATATAGCGCGTTACAGGAGTGGGCCCGGACGGATTTGAACCGTCGATCGACCGGTTATGAGCCGGTCGCTCTAGGCCGGACTGAGCTACGGGCCCGACGATCAACGGGAGGCGCCGCCGAGCGGGTTTTCTGGGCCACGGAGCGTCCGTTCGACCCCTTCGAACCGCTGACCTTCCGGTTAACAGCCGATCGCTCTACCACTGAGCTACGGCGGCACCGGCAGGGCCGAGCCTGCATCGGGCTAATATCCTTTCCGACCGGATTCCGACGCGGGCCGGTGCTGGGCGGCCCGCTCCTTGAGGTGGCGGATGTGCTCGCTCATCTGGTCGAGCGACGCGTCGAGGGACTGCCAGAAGATCTGGGCCCGGTCGGTCACCACGGCCCCCTCGGCCGACGGCTGGATGACCCCCTCCCGTTCCAGTAGGTGGAGAGAGTAGCGGACCTTGTGGATCGGAAGCTTCAGCGCCTCGCTGAGCCGGATGATCCCCATCGGCCGCTTGTTTGAGAGGATCTCGAGGATGTCCACGTTCCGGGACATGAGGTCCAGTTCGGTGGCGATCCGGTCGATCAAGGGGGCCGCCGGAGCGTTGGAGGATCCTTCCGCGGAGTACGGGGCCTGGTTGGGGGACATGGGGCTACCTGAACTGGGGAGGATGGTCGGTTACTTGAACCTGATTACCGCCCCCCGGGTCCGGCCGGGGGGCCTCCCTCGACCGAGGACGCCCACCGGTGGCCGCGGCGATCCCCCTCGCACCCGCCCGCAGTCCGTGGGCGCAGTCTCGGAAGGCCGGAGGTCGAGATAAGGCTCTTGGGAGGGGGCTCCCTGACAGTCCCGATGCCCTCCTACCTGCTCCAACTCGAGTGCTCCCATTGCCACCAGCCCCACGACCCAGGTGTCCCACAGACGGTCTGCCGGAGCTGCGGCTCCGCCCTCCGGGCGGTCTACGACCTTCCGAGGCTCCGGCGGGACCACACCACCCCACCCTGGGATGATCGGCCGCCGGGGCTCTGGAGGTACGGGGAGCTCCTCCCCTTGGAACATCCTTCGGATGCGGTCCGACTGGGGGAGACCGAATCCCCGATCCTCACCCTCGAACCCCCCGAGGGTCGACCCTCCCTTCGGATTCTGATGAAGGACGACGGGGTCCTTCCGACCGGCTCCTTCAAGGCCCGGGGGATGGCCCTGGCGGTCTCCCGGGCCCGGGCGCTTGGTCTCAAGTCCCTCTTCGTGCCGAGTGCCGGAAACGCGGGGGTGGCGCTCTCGGCCTACGGCGCCCGAGCGGGGCTCCGGGTCCGGGTCTACCTTCCCGAGTCGACCCCGGCCTCAGTCGGACGCCGCTGCCAGGAGTTCGGCGCCGAGGTGACGACCGTGCCGGGGACCATTGCCGACGCGGGGCGGACCGCCCGCGCCCGGGAACCCCCGGAGAGCTTCGATGTCTCCACGCTCCGGGAGCCGTACCGTTGGCAGGGCAAGAAAACGATGGGGCTCGAGCTGTTCGACCAGTTCCGCCGGGAGCGGCTCCCCGACGCGATCCTCTACCCCACCGGGGGAGGCACGGGGCTCGTCGGCCTCTGGAGCGCCTTCGAGGAGCTG
>JBBYJM010000130.1:0-3682 GCA_043196275.1 Thermoplasmata archaeon | reverse complement strand
CCCCCTCGCCCGGGGGCTCCTTCAGGGTCGGTTCCTGGACGGGCGGAAGGCCCCCCCCGAGGTCCGTCGGTTCGCCCAGCGATTCTTTGACGGCGACCGGTGGCCGGACTACGTGGCGCGCGCCCGAAAGCTCAAGGAGCTGGCCGACCGTGCCGGCCTTCCGATGGCCTCGCTGGCGCTCCACTGGCTGAGGTCCCAGGGGGCCACCCCCGTCTTCGGCGCCAGCCGACCGGAGCAGGTTTCGGAGAACCTCGCGGCCTGGCGGCTCCGGCCCGACCCCTCCTTGCTTGCCGAGGCGGACGCGATCGCCCGAGGCGAACGTGCTTAGACTCGCCGCCTTCGACATGGACGGGACGCTCGTCGACGTCGGCAGTTCCTGGAGGGTCGTCCACGATGCCTTCGACGACGACAACGACGACGCCCTGCGACTGTTCCTCGAGAACCGGATCGACGACCGCGAGTTCATCCGGTCGGACATCCGGAAGTGGCGGGCCCACCGGCCGCAGCTCGCGACCGGCGACCTCGAGGAGATCCTGGCCCGCGTCCCGCTCATGCCCGGTGCGCGGGAGCTCTTCGACGGGCTGCGCGCTCACGGCGTGTTGACCGCGATCATCAGCGGGGGGATCGACCTGCTCGCCCACCGGATCGGCCGGGAGCTCGGCATCGATTACGTGCTCGCCAACGGGGTCGAGACGACCCCCGAGGGCCACCTGACCGGGGAGGGGATCGTCCGGGTCCCGATCCGGGACAAGGAGTCGGTCCTCGCCGCCCTCCAGGCCCGGACCGGCATCCCCCCGTCGGCGACCGCGAGTGTCGGCAACTCCGAGATCGACGCCGGCCTCTTCCGCCGCAGCCGGCTCGGCATCGCCTTCCTTCCAGAGGACGAGACGGTCCGCCGGGCGGCCGGGCGGGTGGTCGAACACAAGGACCTCCGCGAGGTGGCCCGCCTCCTCGACGGTTTCCCCCTCTAGGCCGGCCGGGAGCTCCCGGGACCGGGAAGCGGGCCGCCGGCGGCAAGGAATCCTTTTACGGTAAGGTCGGCTGGATGGTGCCGTCATGGAGGGATACGAAGCGCTGCTCTCCCGCGCCCGCGCCCAGCTCCCGCCCGTCACCACGAGCGCCGAGCGGTTCCAGGTGCCGGAACCGGATGTGATGGCCGACGGCAAGACCACCGTCATCCGGAACTTCCAGGAGATCGCCGGTGTCCTCCGACGCGAACCCGCCCACCTCATCGGATACCTCGCCAAGGACCTCGGCTGTCCGGGGGTCCTCGACCTGCCCCGCGGGGTCCTCAAGTCCCGCGTCTCCAAGGAGCAGATCGCCCAGCGGATCCGCGACTACACCGAAAAGTACGTGATCTGCTCCGAGTGCAAGCGGCCGGACACCCACCTCAAGAAGGACGGGCGGCTGACCCAGCTCATCTGCGAGGCGTGCGGCGCCCAGCGGCCGGTCACGGTCCGGCGGGTCGTCACCCCCGAGAAGCCCAAGGCCCCGGTCGTCGTCGGCGAGGTCTACCGGCTGACCATCGAGGATCTCGGCCGCCGGGGCGACGGCGTCGCCAAGAAGGAAGGGTTCGTGATCTTCGTGACCGGGGCGACCCAGCGGGGCGCGACGATCAACGCGAAGATCACCAAGGTGCTCGGCAACAACGCCTACGCGGTCGTCCAGCCGTAGCCGGCCATGCGGAGCCTGCGCTGGCTGGGCCTTCTCGCGCTCTACGTGGGGGCCCAGCTGACCGGGCTCGCCCTCGCCTTTCCGTTCCGATCGGAGGGTCTCGCGACGACCTCGAACCCGTCGAGCGTGACCGCGCCGCTCTTCATCATCGCCGTGATCGTCATCGCTCCCCTGTTCATCCTCCTGCTGGCCCGTCGGCAGGGCGGGCTCGTCGCGCTCCGCCAGCTGATCCTGCTGGGCATCACCGGTTCGCTCTACTTCACCCTCTACGCGTCGCTCTCGCTGGTCGTTCCGGGCCCCTACCCGATCCCCCCCGTGGCCGCCGGCATGGTCGCCGATCTGGCCCTCCCGTTCGCCGCGGTGGTGAGTGTCGGTCTCTACCTGGCCCTGCTGATGGAGCCGCAGTGGTACGTCGTCGACCTGGTCGGCTTCCTCGCCGGGGGCGCCCTGATCGCCCTCCTCGGCATCTCCTTCGCCCTCCTCCCGGTTCTCATCCTCCTCAGCGTCCTCGCCGTCTACGACTACATCGCCGTGTACCGGACCCGGCACATGATCCGGCTCGCGGACGTCGTCACCGACATGAAGCTCCCGATCCTGATGGTCATGCCGGATCGGGCCGGCTACGACTACACCCGCGCGGCGACGCTCGCCGAACAGCGGGAGCAGCCGACCGAACAGCGGGCGGCCCTCTTCATGGGGCTCGGCGACGTGGTGATCCCCGGCGCGCTGGTCACCTCGGCGTTCGTCTGGCTTCCCGCAACGCCGCTCGGCGGGGGGGTGGGGGCGAACCTTGTGGTCGCGCTGGGGGCCCTGATCGGATCCCTGGTGGGCTACGCCCTCCTGATGCAGCTCGTCCTCCGGGGGAGAGCCCAGGCCGGCCTTCCGTTCCTGAACGGGTTCGCCATCCTCGGATACCTGGTTTCGTTCGTCCTGGTCTACCACTCGTTCGGCTTCGGGCTGAGCGGAGTTCTCTAATCCCCCCGCCCCGTGGGGGGATCCATGCGCCGCCCGGTGGAGGACCTCACGCTCGACGATCGGCCTTCGCTCGACCTCCTCATGCGCCGGATCGAGGCCGGGGGCGGCTTCAGCGCGAAGGGCGTCGCGGAGGGGGTCGATCTCCTCGCCCGGATGCTGAGCGACCCCGAGATGACCCTCTTCCTTTCGTTCCCGGCCGACATCGTGGCCACCGGGACCCGGGGCGTACTGGCCCATCTCCTTCGCGAGGGGTTCATCGACGCCGTGATCACCACCTGCGGAACGCTGGACCACGACCTGGCCCGGTCCTTCCGCCCCTACTATCATGGCGACTGGACGCTCGATGACGCGGAGTTGTATCGGCGGGGCCTCTACCGCCTCGGCAACCTCGTGATCCCCCAGGCCCACTACGGCGGCATCATCGAGCGCAAGATGCGCCCGATGCTGCGCCGCCTCTGGGCCGAAGGCCAGCGGAGCCTCTCGAGCCGACAGCTGGCCCAGGCCCTCGGCGAGATCATCCCGGCCGGGACCCGGACGAGCCTTTTGAGGGCCGCCGTCGACCGGAAGGTACCGGTCTACGTGCCCGGGCTCACCGACGGGGCGGTCGGATCCCAGCTCTGGCTCTTCGCGCAGGACCATCGCGGGCTCACGCTGGACCTGCTCCGGGACGAGCAAGAGCTCTCCGACCTCGTCTATGGGGCCCGACGGACCGGCGCCATCATGCTCGGCGGCGGGATCTCCAAGCACCACACGATCTGGTGGAACCAGTTTAGGGACGGTCTCGACGCCGCCCTCTACATCACCACCGCCGTCGAGTGGGACGGGAGCCTCTCCGGCGCCCGGACCCGGGAAGCGGTTTCCTGGGGTAAGGTGAAGCCGTCGGCCCGGCACGTGACCGTCGAGGGGGATGTGACGCTCCTCCTGCCGTTGATGACCGCGGCCGCCCTCGAACGGATCGGCGCTCCGGCATCGGCGACCCGGCCCACGCGACGACCTTAAGTGGAGGGGGCCAAGTGGGCCCGCCGTTGGGCCC
>JBBYJM010000129.1:0-3698 GCA_043196275.1 Thermoplasmata archaeon | reverse complement strand
GGATCCCGATTCGGAGGCTCCCCAGGACGAACCGGATCAGGTACCGGGCCTCGACCGGCTCGGCGCGAACGAGGAGGCCCGTCAGCCGCCGGAGCCGCTCCTCCTGGGCGCCGTCGCCCCGGCTCGCGGCGATCGCCCGGAGTTCCGCATAGACCTCCTCGACGTGCAAGGGCTCCAGAGGCTCCAGGCGTCGTTGGCCCGAGCGGAGCCGCTCGGCGGTGACCCCGAGGTCGCCGGAGATGGCCGTCTCGCGGCGCACCAGGGCCTCCTCCACCCCGGCCGACTGGGCGATCGCCTTGCGGGCCAGCGCCTCCCCGACGCCCAGCTCCACCCCCTCGAACTCCGGCCGCAGGAGTCCTTGGGAGAGGTAGAGAATGCTCGGCAGCAGGTCCGCGGGCGTCGCGCGGAAGAGCTCGGTGAGATGCTTCCGAACCTCGGAATGCTGTCGGGTACCCTCCAGCCGCTCGTAGACATCCACCAGGTCACGGTAGCGCATGCCGTTCCTCCGCGCCTTGATCGATCGCCGCCCGCAGCCGATTGAGGTTCGCCTCGATCTGCCCCCCGTCAAAGGCGGCGTTGCCGCAGACGAAGAAGGTGGCGCCGGACCGGGCCGCCCAGCGGCCGGTCTCTGAGGTGACCCCGCCGTCGACCCCGATGTCGACCCGGCCCCCTGCCCGGTCGGAAAGCGCTCGGGCCTCCGAAATCTTGTCGAGGCCCCCGGGCAAAAAGGTTTGGCCCGAAAAGCCCGGGTTCACGGTCATCACCAGAATCGCGTCGAGTTCGGATAGCCAGGGGCCCGCGCGGGCGACCGGGGTCTCCGGCCGGAGCGCGACACCGGCCTCCGCCCCCAGGGCGCGGATCGAGCGCGCAACGGCCACCGGATCCGAGGCGGCCTCGAGGTGGAAGGTCAGTCGATCCCCGCCCGCCCGCCGGAACGCCTCGAGGAAACGCTCGGGGTGTTCCACCATGAGATGGATGTCCAGCGGACGCCGGGTCACGCGGCGGACCGCCGAAACCAGGGCCGGGCCGAAGGAGAGGTTCGGAACAAAGTGTCCGTCCATCACATCCAGATGGAAGCCCGCCGCCCCGCCCTCCTCCGCCCTCCGTATCGCGTTTCCCAGGTCGGCAAAGTCGGCGCTGAGCAGTGAGGGCGCTAACCGGAGATTTCGGGACGCTGACGAAGGCATGAGGAGGGAGTCGCGTAAGCCTATATATACCACCTTTTGGGTGGCGTTTCCAAGCCCCGAGAGGGGTGCTAAACGCATGCAGACAGCAGATGAACAGAGCCCGACCATGCAGCCGCGTGGTTTGGGCCGAAGGGGTATCTCGACAACGATGGCGGCGGTGGTCATGATCGTGGTCATCGTCGTTGTCGGTGGAGTCGGATATGTCGGAATCGGAGCGCTGGCCGGGCAGGGTAGCAATACCGTGTCCACCTGTCAGCCCGCGACGAGTCCGGTGTGCCACTCCACGAGCAATCTGAACAACGTCGTGCTCTTCGTGGCCTACCAGCCCGGCTACGGACAGAGCATGATCCAACTCCAGCAGGGCCAATCTCTTCCGGCATCGGTTTCGCTCTCAGGCGGCGGTCTGGCCTCCAGCTACACCGTCCACTGGGGCGACGGAACCGCCACGACCCAATCCTCCCCGACGTTCACCCACATCTACACGTCGCTCGGGGTCTTTGTGATGCACGCGACGGCCAATGTGAGCGGTGTGACCCACCAGGGGCCCGGCTACCTCTACCCCGTGCAGGTCATTCCCTCCATCGCGAACAGCGCCTCCGGGCAGTACCCGGTCCTGACGACTACCTTCTCCAACGGCTCGGCCGGCTCCGGGGTCTCCCGACCTTGGATCCAGGTCGGCCAGGGACCCATCTCGGTGAGCGGCTCGTACTCGAGCCTGCCTACCGCTCCGGGCTACGTCGCCGGAGCCCCGTCGATCACCTCGACCGGCGGGACGATGGTGAGCAGCAACTCCACGTCCACCCAGGCCCGCGCGACCTACTCCTTCTCCAGCGCGGGCGTCTATCGCCTCACCTTTGTCGGCCCCATCAACACCCCGACCGGGGGCACGATCTACCAGAACTACACCTGGACCGTCTACGTCGGATCGGCGGGAACCAGCCTGGGCTGCGCCTACTGCCAGGGCAAGCAGTCGGTGAGCCCGCACCCGGGCACCATCGATGCCTACGAGATCGCCCCGGGCGGAGCCACCAGCCTGGACCCCGCGGTCGACTATGAGACCGTGGGCGCTGAGGTGATGAACAACATCTTCGAGACGCTGGTGAACTACAATGGGACCAGCACCGCCGGCTTCGTGCCGGTGCTCGCGAACTGCGTTCCCGGAACCCAGCAGTGCGTGAATGAGTACGGCAGCAACCTCCTGACCATCGTCAACAACCAGCCCCTCTACTGGACCTTCGTCATCAGCGGGAACGCCTCCTTCTATGACCCCTCGACCGGCCACTCCTGGGGCGTCTACCCGTCGGACGTGATGTTTTCCATCACCCGGACACTGCTCTGGCTGCAAACACCGAGCCAATACGTCTACAATGGCTGGATCATCGGGCAGTCGCTGCTCCCCTATGGGAACGCGCGCTGGGACGGTGGCCTCCACAGCCCGTGGAACAACACCCCACAGAACATCCTGGGCTCGATGCTGGTCAATGACACCCAGTTCTGCCCCCAGTCGGCCATGACCCAGGCCCACGGATGCATCACCTTCAAGGCGGACGGGAGCGGCTCTGACTGGCCGTTCTTCCTCCAGCTGGTCGGGGATGCGAACGGCGGAGCGATCGTTCCTTGCGGGTGGTACACCGCCCAGGGCGCCAGCGTTCCTGGCTTTGCGGGTACCTCCGCCCCGAACGGCGACGGGCCTTGCCTGCTGCCCGGCGGCGCGACGAGCACCAACTCCTCGGCCTTCCAGAACTACCTGAGTTCGGTCAGCCCGAAGGCGTACGACAGCCTGATCGAGCTGGGAGCGACCAGCCCGTACGCCCCGCAGCCCTCGGTCCGCTGGAACGCGGTCGGGAGCGGCCCGTACTATCTCCAGAGCGTTGACCAGGGTGAGGGATACGTCCTTCAGGCAAACCCGGCCTACGCTCAGCCCAACTGTGCTGGTGCAGCCAACTGCTACCCGGTCCCCGGGAAGTATGTGGCCCACGTCAATGTCGCCTGGGAGCCGAGCTCCACGGGAGGCATTGAGCAGTACATCGCGGGTCAGGCCGATGTGGCCGGATTCTATCCCACCGACATTCCGACCATCTTGAACCTGGTCCACGCGGGCAAGGTGGGCCTCCTGACGGTCCCGACTCTGGAGACCTTTGAGATGGGCTACTACTATCAGTTCAACCCCTCGGCCACCGCCCAGGCGTCGGGCCTACCTGTGAACGTCCCGGGCAACTTCTTCTCGTACGTCGGCCTTCGTGAGTTCTTCAGCCAGGCGTTCCCCTACGCCTACAGCTTGAACTCGCTCAACACCGTGGACGGGATCAACCTCGCCCTCAACTTTGGCGGCGCGATCCCGCAGTTCATGGGGAACTACTACCCGACGAACATCAGCTGGCCGGGACTCAACCTGACCACCAACACCTGGCACGACCCGAGCTTCAACCCGAACGTCAACGGCAGCGCGGCGTACTGGTGGAAGCTGATCACCACGAACGCTCCCGGGAACCCGTACTACGACCCGGAGCT
>JBBYJM010000128.1:0-3743 GCA_043196275.1 Thermoplasmata archaeon | reverse complement strand
CGGGTGCTACCCGACCCCCATCGGTTTTCCGTCGGTCATCGGTCCGACGACAGCCTTCTCTCCGTTGGGTTTGGGTCCTTTGCCGATGGGGTCGCTCACAATCAACCCGGGCAACATCCAGTTCTACGACATTTTTGATGGGTTGATCAAGGGTACCGACTGGTCCCTGACCATCGCCTTCGGTGTGGTGGCCTCTGGGGCCATGATCGGCGTCGTCGTCGGGATGGTTTCGGGCTACTTCGGCGGGGTGGTCGATGAGTCGATCATGCGGCTGACCGATATCTTCCTCTCAATCCCGGGGCTCCTTCTGGTCATCATCGTTCTCGCCGTGTTCGCTCCGGAAATCACCTCGATTGATACGCGAGTCGCCCTGATTATCGGGGCGTTCGTGGTCATCTGGTGGCCCACCTATGCGCGGGTGGTACGAGGGCAGGTACTGGTGGTTCGCGAGCAGCGCTTTGTCGAGGCGGCCAAGGCCGCCGGAGCCCATAGTGGCCGGATCATCCGGAAACACATCATGCCGAACAGCATCTACCCCGTCTTCGTCCAGATGTCGCTGGACGTCGGTTCGGTTCCCCTGCTGATTGCGGCGATTGTCTTCATCGGATTCCAGATCTTCCCCAACCAGAACTTCCCCGAGTGGGGCACCATTGCGGCCTACTCGGTTTCGTTCAACGTTGTCCAGTCGTTCATCACGGCCTGTCAGACCGCCTCGACCTGCACGATCCCGTGGTGGCAGTTCCTGTTCCCAGGGCTGGCGCTCTTCATGTTTGCGATCAGTGTCAACTTCTTTGCCGACGGACTCCGGGACGCCCTAGACCCCAGGTTGCGGAGGTAGTCCGGAGTGTCGGCGGCTGCCCCTCGTGTCACCACCTCGCTCCCGGCCTCGGAAAGCCCCCTTCCGGCCCCGTCTTTGGAGGGGACCGCTGCGCAAGCCGGGGCCACCTTGCCCAAGCGGGGGGACGTCATCCTTGACGTCCGGGACCTTTGCACCTACTTCTACACCTATGACGGGGTGGTCCGGGCCTTGGACGGAGTCTCGTTCAAGGTC
Organism: Thermoplasmata archaeon; assembly: GCA_043196275.1. Taxonomy (GTDB): domain Archaea; phylum Thermoplasmatota; class Thermoplasmata; order Lutacidiplasmatales; family UBA184; genus Lutacidiplasma. The sequence continues at coordinate 2,692 of JBBYJM010000128.1, read as the reverse complement.
CGGCGGGGCGAAACGGTGGGCATGGCCGGGGAAACCGGCTGTGGGAAGAGCGTCACGATGTTTTCCGCCCTGCGGCTCATCCCGGACCCGCCCGGGCGGACGGTCAGCGGGAAAGTGCTCTTCCAAGGCGCCAATCTCCTCTGGGGGATCGAATCCGAAGCCAAGATGAAACCGATCGGGACGACCGGTCGGGTCAAGGTTACCCGGAAGTTCCGTCGGATCAAGGCCGCCAACGAGCGGATGATGGCCGTCCGGGGTCATGGTATCTCCATGATCTTCCAGGAGCCCACCTCGGCCATGAACCCTCTGTTCCCGATCTACGACCAGATCGGGGAGACGTTGCTCCTCCATCGAGGCACCCAGCTCCTGGAGGGCCTACTGTCGGCGGACCCGGACGGCCCTGCGGTCCGTCCAGCTCTCGAGCGGCTCGCGGAGGCGGTCGAGCGACGGGCCGAAGCGGGGGAGATTCGGAGCCTGGCGAAGGCAGCGGCGGTGGCGATTAGATGCCCTTCGGCCGAGACCCAACTGTACTACCGGGCGCGGGACGCCCGTCAGAATCCGACGGGCGTTCTGCGTCAGCTGACCCGATCCATCCAGCGCTTCCGGCTCTCGGGCCCCCAACGGGCGTACCTTCGATACCAACTCGGATTGATTCGGAGCCAGGACCGGCTCAAGCAGATTTACATGACCGAGATGCGGTTGGGGAAACTCGACCGGGCGGCCAAGATCAATCTCCGGAGCCGGATCCGGCTCCAGCGCTGGAGCCATTTCTACTTCGGGCTCTGGGGGATCCGCGGCCGCGTCGCCAAGCCGCTCAAGGACGAACTTTTCTGGCAGACGGTCCGTCTCCTCGAGGGGGTCCAGATCGCCAACCCGGTCCAGGTGGCCCGGGGCTATCCGTTCGAACTGTCCGGCGGTATGCTCCAGCGCGTCATGATCGCCATGGCCCTCTCCTCCGAGCCCCTCCTCCTGATGGCCGACGAACCGACCACCGCTCTCGACGTCACGATCCAGGCCCAGATTCTGGACCTGATGCGGGACTTGAAACAGCGGGTAGGCATGGGGATCCTGCTCGTCACCCATGATCTCGCGGTGATCGCCGAGGTGGCCGATCGGGTGTGCATCATGTATGCCGGTCAGATCGTCGAGAATGCCCCGGTCAAGGACCTCTTTGCCCACCCCCTCCACCCCTACACCCAGGGTCTGTTGGCCTCCATTCCAAGGATGGATCAGCCCGACAAGCACCTCGATTCGATTCCGGGATCGGTCCCGAACCTGATCTCTCCCCCTTCGGGCTGCCGATTCCACCCTCGCTGTGCTTATGCGATGGAGATCTGCAAGAAGTCCCGACCCCCGATGACCGAGGAAGGCAACGGGCACCAGGTCGCCTGCTTCCTCTACCACGGTGCCCCGGTGACCGAATAGAAGGACCCCTATGGAAGACCGTTCCTCCCAAGTGGTGCTCGCCGCTCGCAATATCCGCAAGTACTTCCCCATCCGGGGAGGGTTGCTCTCGAAGAAGGTCGGCGATGTCCGGGCGGTCGACGGCATCAGCTTCGACATCCATCAGGGAGAGACGGTCGGACTGGTCGGCGAGTCCGGCTGCGGGAAGACCACCGCGGGCCGGCTGCTCCTCCGACTGATCGAGCCGACGTCGGGCCACGCCTTCTACCGGCCTCCCGCGGAGGTGATGGACCGGATCAACACCCTCTATAGCACCCTGGGCGAGACCGACGAATCCAGCCCCCGGGCCGCGTCGGCTCTCAAGGAACTCGACCAGTTGGCCGCGCAGTATTCCCTCTACCGACGGAACTCCCGGCGCATGCAGGAGCTCCGGGGCAAGCTCCAGATCGTCTTCCAGGACCCCTTCGGCTCGCTGAGCCCTCGGATGCTGGTCAAGGACATCATCGCCGAACCTCTCGAAGTCCACCACATCGGAACCCCCCGCGAACGGATCCAGCGGGTCTCGGAGCTGATGCAGGAGGTCGGTCTCAACCCGGAGCACCTCTGGCGGTTCCCCCACGAATTCTCGGGGGGCCAGCGGCAGCGGATCGGCATCGCCCGGGCCCTGGCCCTGCGCCCGGAGTTCATCGTCCTCGATGAGCCGACCAGCGCGCTCGACGTATCGGTCCAGGCCCAGATCCTGAACATCCTCCAGCGGCTGCAGACCGAGTACGGTATCTCCTTCCTCTTCATCTCGCACCATCTCTCGGTGATCCGGGCGGTCAGCCGCCGGGTCGTCGTGATGTACCTGGGCCGGGTGGTGGAGCAGGCGGGAACCGACTCCCTCTTTGCGCGGCCCCTGCACCCCTATACCCAGGCCCTCCTCTCGGCCATCCCGATCCCGGATCCGAACCTCAAACGGGAGCGCATCATCCTCTCGGGGGATGTGCCGAGCCCGGCGGCCCCCCCTTCAGGGTGCCGGTTCCATACCCGATGCCCGGCCGTCATGCCGATCTGCTCCCAGGTTGACCCGCCGCTCCTCCCCAACGGACCCGACCATTGGGTGGCATGCCACCTCTACCCTGGTAGCACCACCCGCTCCGCACCGATTTCGGCCGTTCCAGAGGCCGCCGCGGCACCGGCGCCCGCCGGCTGAGCGGAGGGCGATCCCGAGGATCCCGTGTTCGGAAGGAGCCGGTCCGAGGATCCGGCGGCGGAAGGGTATGACTCCGACGCGCTGGACGTCCTC
>JBBYJM010000127.1:0-3750 GCA_043196275.1 Thermoplasmata archaeon | reverse complement strand
CCCGGGGGGGTCCAGACCCCATTGAGCAGCACGTGAGGGGTGAATCCCGGGTCGATCCGTGCGACGATCGCCGGATCCTCGACCAGGGCCGAAAAGTACCGACCAAAGTGGTGCTGGAACTCAAGCTCACTCTGGCGCAGCAAGGTCGCCTCCATCTCCAAGAGCGCGTCGCGCATGGGCCCTCCGACCCACTCGGCGGTCCGACGGCGCCGGGCGGCGATCTGGCGGAACTCCTGCTGGCGACGGGCCGTCGACACGGCAATCTCGCGATCGGCGGTGGCGTGCGTGAGCTGAGTGGCGGTTCGCACGCGTTCCTCGCGGAGTTGATCGGCTTGAGCTCGGGTGGCCTCAAGTTCCCGGGCCATCGACTCCAGGGCGCGCATTACCGTCGGCTCCTCGGCCAAGGCGGACTCGAGCTCGGCGAGCCTCCTCCGCGACGTTTCGAGGACCTCCTTCCGGGCCGCAGCGGTCTCGCGCCAGATCCGGGTCTGACCGTCCAGTCCCTCGATGGCTCCCGTAAGCCGGGCGACCTCCTGCTCGCCGCGCTGGGCGAGTTCGAACGCCCGGCGGGCTGTAGCGATCCGCGTTTCGACCTGACCGAGCTCTCGACGGACCTGCTGGTCTTCCGCTTCCAGCGGGGCGAGTTCGTTGCAGCGACGTTGAGCCTCACCGGCCCGCGCCATCAGCTGGTGGTACTCCCGCTCCAGCTCCTCCACCCGGGCGGCGGCAAGTTGAACCGTCTGGGCGTCTTTCTCCCGTTGGGCGAGGAAGGTCACATAGCGCGCCCGCTCCCGGTCGTACGCGACGCGAGCGGTGCGGGCCGCTTCGAGCCGGGCCACCTCCGCCTGGGCGGCCTGGGTTGCCCGGACGCACCGGCGCAGTTCGTCATCGGTCGAGGCTCGGTGCCCGGCGAACTCCTCAGGACGGACCGGCTGTCCGCATCGTGGACAGGAACCGGCGGCCAGGAGAGCATCGAGCTCCTGGAGATTCTGACGGGCCCGAATTTCCCTCTCCCGGCACTCCCTCTCGACCGTTCGGGCCTCTGCGAGTTGAGCCTCGATCGCTTCGGACGGCATCGGTTCGGGTCCCGGAGGCTCAGGGACGGCCTCCGGTCCATCCCAGCGCGCGAGGCGGAGCTGTCCCTCGTCGAGTCGCGAACGCTCCGCCTTTCGCTCCCGTTCGGTCCGCTGAATCCGATCCGCCATCTCCTCGATCTGGGACCGAAGTGACGCGAGCTCGCGGAGCGACTCTTGGATGGTCTCCTGGCGGCGGCGGATCGTCTGAAGCTCCGCGTCGAGGTGCGGGAGTTCTGCAGCCGCCTGACGGTGGACCTCCACGTCTCGACGCGCCGAGGTCAGCCGGCCCTCAAGATCGCTCCGTTGCGCGGTGCTCCGTCGCAGCTGCTCTTCCAGCCCGGCCAGTTCGCGTTGGGTCGATGCGACGGCCTGCCCGATCTGGGTGTGCTCCCTCCGATCGGCGGCCAACCGGCCCCGGGCCTCCTGGCGAACCTGGAGGGCGTCGGCGAGTTCCCGAATCCGACGTTCCGCGGCGCTGAATCTCTCCGACTGCTCGGCCTCGGCGGCCCTCAGGGCCGGGATCTTCGCGTCGAGCTCGGCGATCCGCTGATCGGGCTCACCCAATGCCTCGGCGCTCCGGGTCAGATCGGCCGCGCGCTTGCGCAACTCGGCGGCCAGCAGCTGGGCGTTTTCGGCCGCGGTCCGATACCGGTCGAGGCCGAGCGCCCGACGGATCGTCTCCCGGCGATCTTCGGGAGATTGGTTCAGGACCTCTCGCATCCGCTCCTGCGGGACGTAAACAGCCCACCGCCACAGGTTGGAAGGTATCCGAGGATTGGGGTTGTCGGGAAACCCGAGCAGTTCGATGACCCGCTGGCGCAACTCAGTCTGGGAGTACTGCGCCGTCGCTCCGTCTACCGCAAAGCTGTTCCGTTCGAGCTCGAAGATCGTTCGGCCCCGTCGGACGACCCGTCGGAATCGGCGGACGATTTCGTAGGGGTGGTCGTCCCCCTCAAAGGAGAGTGCCACCTCGGCCTCGCCCGCCTGGTGGCGCACCAGGTGCTCCGCCTCAACCTCGGCGAAGCCGAAGAGCGCAAGTTCGATGGCCTGGAGCAGGGAGGTCTTCCCGGCACCGACATCGCCCGAAAGGAAGGTGGTGCCGCTCGGAAAGGTCAGCTCGGCCGACGCATAGCTACGGATGTTCCGGACCCTGAGGCGACGGATCTCCATGCCTCACTCCTCGGCCGGCAACTGGAGGAGGCGGATCGCCTCCCGGAGGCGGGCTCCCTCGTAGTCACGCCGGCTCTCGCCTTCCGACTGCGGAATCCCAAGTTCCCGGAGCAGTTGGCGGAGCGTCTCGAACACCTCCGGCCCAGATTCATCCATCCCCTCCGGGGGATGTTCCGCGAGGAGACGATGAAAGACGCTGCTTTCGAGCTCAGACTCGCTGGACGGAAGGCTCGGGCTATCCTCCGGGGCATCGAGTTCGGAGAGATCGAGCACGACGGTACCCGGTCCTTGCCCGAGGGCCCGGACGAGGGCCGGAAGGCCGGCCGAGGCCAGTTCCGTCTCCCCCAGCCGGCCCCGGACCCGAGGAAAGTAGAGTCCAGCCGGATCCTGGGCCTTCGCGATGCCGGCGGAGACTTCCCGGGCCACCTCGGCCGCCGTGCGCCGATCGGCCTCGACTTCGATGATGTGGAGCCGATCGGCCCGGGCCACCGGGACCATCTCTTGACGGAGCTGCCCACCCTCCACCTCCACGATCGATAGCCCGGCTACCGTTCGCCCGCGTACGATCGCCTCGATATCGGTCCGACTGGTCCCGAATACCGCGCCGGGGTTGATCAGCAGCCCTCCCCCGGGGCCCGTCCCCCGGTAGGTCTGGTGGATATGGCCCCCCGCATAGTAGTCGCACCCGGTCGGCAGGTCCTCGGCCCGGATCCCGTGGAGGTGCTCGCGGAGCCCCTCCGGAAGGAAGTCGTCGATGGCGGCATGAAACTGAAAGATCCGGAACGCCTCCCCCGAGAGAAACTCGGTGGCATCCATGTCCCGAAAGTGGCTGCGGTCGTAGCCGTGGGACCGTCCGCTGACCCCGGCGATCCGTACCCCGGTCGGCCCGTCGGTCACATACGGAAGAATCCAGCGCTCGCCCTCGGCTCGTACCTCTTCTGGGGCGACCTTGATGAAGGCCCCGGAAGCCGCCAGGACGTCAAGCCAGCTGGTCCGGTGGGCGACATAGTCGTGGGAGCCGTAGATCGCGTAGATCCGGCACCCGCGGTCGGAAAGTTGCTTCAAGGCCCGGGCGAAGGGTTCCGCCTCAGCCGGATCTGGAACCGGTACGTGGAACAGGTCCCCGGAGATCAGCAGGAAGTCGCATCCCCGCTCCTCCACGACCTCCAAGGCCCGGAGGACGGTGACCCGAAGTTCGGCCCGCACCTCCGGCTCCCGGGCCCAGGCCCCGATGTGGGCGTCGGCCAGATGGGCAAACCGGAAGTGGTCCCGGGCCATTGCGAACCTTAGGGGGATCGAGACGAACTACCGGGCGCAGGCTGGTCGGCGCGGATCTTCTTCGCACCCGCCGCCAGCAGACCGGCACCGGCGCCCAAGAAGAGCAGGGCGAAGCCGAGGTTGTCGTCGGTCCAGAGGGAGGCCCCGGTTCGCGGGGCCTCTGCAGCCGACCCAGTCGGGGTGGGAGTACTCGAGACCGCCGGCGGCCTGCGGGTCTGGGCATCTC